>DRKH01000214.1 GCA_011051825.1 Desulfobulbus sp. | reverse complement strand
CAGGAGCACCTCATCTTCGCCCATTTAAGCCAGTTCGAGTAGCACAAGTACGCTTCACAGTCTTAAATGAACAAATCTAAGGCACTCCTGAACAGTTACAGTCTGCGGTATTGCGTAAATTGTGCCCTTATCTGAATAGTTACATTTGGTCAAGATTGCAAACAAAGCACAAAGTATATAATATAGCCGATTACAGGTTGAGTTGGTAGCTCAAAATGTCCCCTGGCACTGAACCCCTCATTTTTTTATCTGATTACCTACAATCCTCAGCCTGATACAAGGGATACCATCGCTGAATACCAAAGGGTATTACGAGCCCAGCGAATTTGTGATGAATTTACTTGGTTCTGCAATCCGGATGAACAAGCGATGTTATCCCTGATTTATGAAAAGCTGAGCTTTGTACGTAATCAGGTTTTTTTATAGCAAAGATGGGCACACCCTTGACAAGAGCGGATCAAAACTTATTTTTTGACCAGGAAATAAGTAAGGAACAGAGATTAAATAACCTGAACCGCAACCCAATGAAGAGGAGGAAAAAATGGCACTGATACGATTTACGGAACGGCCCCATTTCAGGAATCCCTGGGCTGAATTTGAACGTATACGCCGCGGTCTTGATGAGCTCTCGCAAAACATGATCTCCGAGGGGAAAATGCACATGCATGCCACGGTCTACCCACCGCTGAACATGTATGAAAATGCAGACGCTCTGATTATCAAGGCTGAACTTCCCGGTGTCCAGGCCGAAGATCTTGATATCTCGGTTGAGGGCGACACCCTGACCCTGCTGGGCAAAAGGAAACCGCACCAGGAGGAGGAAAAAGCCTCATATCACCGCCGGGAAATTGAAGCAGGCAACTTCAGCCGGGCCATTGCTCTGCCGACCAAAGTTGATCTGGATAAAATCACCGCAAAGCTTGTTGATGGTATCCTGACCATTACCCTGACAAAGGCAGACGAAGTCAAACCCAGGCAGATCAGCATAAGCACCTGAAAATGAGTAATTGCACCACCAGTCTGCAGGTTGCTATGCATCAAAAAAGAGGCAAGTGTTCAGGGGCACCGCACGGACTCTCGCAGGCTCGCTTACCTCTTCGCACGGTTGCGACTGCCCGCATCTACGGCACCCCTGATCACTTACAGGTTCAAGGTAAATGAAAACACATAGTTACAAGTCCTGTGACCAGTTACAAAAAGAGGACGGATACGAGGAGGACGCCATGAGTGAAAAAGAACTCAAGGTTCAGGAAAAGCAAATCGTACAGCAGGAAAATGAAGAGATAAAACCGGAAAAATACTTTGTGCCTGCTGTTGACATCTTTGAAACCGACGAACAGGTAACGGTTGTTGCCGAAATGCCGGGAGTAAAAAATACCGGGGTCGATGTCTCCCTTGAAGATGATGTCTTGACCATACGCGGTATCCGGGAAGACAGGGAAGTCGATGGCCGCCTGCTCCTGCAGGAGTATGAAAGCGGATCCTATCTGCGCAGGTTTACCATGGCGGAAACCATTGACCGCGAAAACATCCGCGCATCCATGTTCGGAGGCCTGCTCAAGGTTGAATTACCCAAGGCCGCACCGGCACGACCGCGCCGGATTGAAGTTCAGGCAGGCTGACTGCTCCGGGTAAAGCTCATTTGAACGTAAGTGGTCAGGGGCACGGCACGGAGCCTCGTGTCCCTCACTTAGCTCATCGCACGGTCGCGCCTGCACGAATCTACGGCACCCCTTGATCGCTTACAGGTTATGGCAGGTGAAACCACAGAGGTACAAATCCTGCGATGATATTCATTTCAGGAGCTGAAGCATTTCCTGTTTCACGCCGAAATTTCAGGAAGAAACGATAATACAATCGTTTCTTCCGCACTGATCCAGACCATAAAAAAAAGGGACCCCCTCTTTCTTTGTAGACCTCTCTGCCGAAAGGCTGTCAGAGGAACAAAGAGCAGGGGCTGTCCCTTTTTTTATCTGAAAAAGGCACTACCGGCAGGCTCTTCTTCGCCGCACGACCTCCTCCCATCCTCCCCCCCTGTATTCCCCCAGTTTTCAGCATATAAAACGATTTCCCATGCTCGTATCAAGATTTTTCATGAAACATATCATTTTTTCTAAAGTTTCTATTTACAGACAAGCCACCTTGTGGTATTCGTAAAACCACAATGTAGTATACGTGAGCTTGGGCGAGGAAATGAAACGCTGACTAAGTAATTCAGCGCATCATGATATAATTAAATAATAAATTGCTTAATTAGGCCCCAATAACAGCCCATATCATTTTATACGATTTTTTCAGGCTATTATTTTTTAAGCCTAACAACCGGCCAATCACAGCTGTTCGACAAAAACAATCAACCAGGGAGGGACACCGGCAAACGCAATTCGGACACAAGTGAAGAATGATCAAGAAGTGATCAAGAAGTGATCAAGAAGTGATCAAAGAGGAAAAAGCAAAAAAAGGAGGTGAGGAACCAAAAGGATTTCATTGGCGGGGTTTTTATATTCCAAAGACAACATTGTAGCCTTAAACCGGAGGCAACGATCGTTACCCTGCCCGTTGTCGACAGGTTTAAGAAAAGAGGGGAGTATTCATGAAAAAACATACAGTACGGATAATAACTATTCTGACGTTTGGAACATGCCTGCCGCTGGCGGCGTTCTCAACGGCTGAAGCCATGGGTCCCATGCGTGGTGGAGGTGGACCGCGTGATGCGATTTTGAAAGACAGAGCGGGTGTACCCATAATTGAACAACTCGATCCGACCGATACGATTACAGCTGCAAACGGGTCGGTCTACATGGCCGGACCACCATACAGCCCAAAACAGACTTGCGGCAGCTGTCACAATTACCAGGCCGTAACCAGAGCCTTTCACTTCAGAGAAGGGACCGGCCCTAGAGGTGAAAATGTCAGTGACCACTGGAGTGATGAAAACAAAGACGGTACTCTGTATAAGTACCTGGCAAATGCCTATGCGTACATAGTAAGCCCGGGCGAATATGGTGCATGGTGACCCCCTTCTTACCGCCAGTTGGCGGCTATAAGCGAGCGCGGCACCGTGGCTGACCCCTTTACAACTGAAGGGAAACCTTATTTCTTTGATATCGGCAAGGCCGACCAGATGGCGGTCTGCTATTCCTGCCACCTTGGTGGCGGCCCTGCCGAAGGGATTGTCCAGTCGGATGGAACCGTCATCCCGTACGATGATCCGTCTCTCACCCCTGTCCACACCTATGACAGGGATTTTTATGCCTACAATTCCAACGACATCACCCAGGCCCTGCTCAGTGATCAGACGATTGAGGAGACCATTACCTCCATTGGTGATCCCAAGCGACATGACTGGACCAAGTCCGGGGTTATGGAAGCCGACTGCATGGGATGTCACATTGATCCGGAGAGCAGATTTACCCTCCATGCCGCTGATGGTTTGAAAGCCAAACCGTTCAGGCCCAGAATGCTGATTTTCGCCGAACGGGAGGACGGTGAGATCAACAAAGTATCCCTCGGCATGCCACTGAAGACCGGCTTTGAAAATGAGTCCGTGCTCCCCTACACCAACCCTCTGCAGCGCATGAGCAGACCCACAGCCCTTATGCCCATGAAGGATATCCCTCCCCAGGTTCTCGGAACCCTTATGCAGATGTGGTCGGATGGACTGGACCGGATCATAGCAGACGGAATCGAGCTGCCCTATGCCATTTATGGTACCAATATCAGCAAAATCTGGGATCAAAACGGGGTCATCAAAGCCGCATATACTGTTGACCCGCAAGGTCCGGCCGACGAGATGGATCGCCTCGCTGCTGCCCGGGATGCATTGGATGACCTCTTCTCCACCTTTGTCACGTACCTGCAGGACCAGCAAATTTTAGGTGCAAATGACGGAATGGAAGAGCTGACCAACCTGTTTTTCAACAATTTCATCTATGCCTATAAGATCAAGGACCAGGACGGCCTGCTCATGCCCGTTCCTGTTCCGTTACGGGCCTATGAACCCGGAAAATTCTATACCGACTGGGACAACCCAAATGCTTCAACCCGGGACTATGTACGCGCACCGCTGGTTGAAGGCCAAGGTATACCGTACATGGGCAGGGTCGGTTTACCCTGGAGGGCAACGGAATATGGAAAAAAACTTGCCCTGGAGGGAGACACGACCTACATCGATCCGGATACCGGTAAAGTCGACACTTCAAAGGTCGTTGCCGACCTGCAGGCCGGCGTCATCACCATGGATGAACTTGGCTCAGTCCTCCATGACTACTTACCGTCGTTCTTCAACATGATGCCCACTGCCCAGCTCATGGGCCTTGATTTCAACCAGGACGGAGCCCCGTTGACCTATGTCCAGTTGGTGAAAAACGGTGACGAGTGGCAGGCAAAGGCCTACTACAATGTCGCTGACCTCGCACGTGGATCTATTCATCAGGACATGTTCGGCGGCAGTCACAAAGATTTTGATTCAACCAAATGGGTCTCAGTCTGTGGTCAATGTCATGTCATGACCCGGGATGACGGTAACAGTGAATGGGACCATGCCCGTACTTATGGTCTGGGCATGGACGCCGACTGGGTTAAGAACGGCGTGTTTGTCAACTTCACCGACGATATAGAGGAAAGCGGATATGATGTACATCTGTCAAACAAGAAGATGGGCTGCGGATCCTGCCACCTGCGCCATGGTGGTTTTAATTTCAAGGGAAGAGGAGACGACTATCTTGAAAGCATGCACAACATCCTGAAGGGGACGGATACAGGGCACATGGTCAGAAATGATCTGGACAACAATCCCCGACCGAAAACCTGTGAGAGTTGTCATCTGGCCGGTCAGGATCCTGACGCGGTCAACCCAATGGCCAAACATCAGGAAAAATTCGGCAATACCACGGCCAAACATATTGAAGCCATTGCCTGTGAATCCTGTCATGTTCCCTACAGGCGGACATGGCGGTTCCGAGCCTTTGACGACACCCTTGGCTACTACACGAACTTTGACAACAGAATGGGCTATGACGTTGTCTCTGATGATGGCAAGCTGATGACCTTTTCGCCGGAATACGCACTGAGCCCGGTGTATGGAACCTCACCCGGATATGGAATCCCCCACTTCAACATGCTGTCCAATCATGTGGATGCCGATGGTAACGGGGTAGTGCCCATGGATTATATCAGCCAGATGGTTGATTACTTCCAGATGGACGGTTCTTCGGATACCGGCCCCCTGGTCAACGGAATGCCGACGAATCCAAAATTCGACTTCTGGAAATACTTTTTCCAACATAGACTGAATGAGGAAATTGATCGCGGATTACCACTGCAGTATACCGATAAAACCGATAACGAGGTCTTTCCACCTCTTTACTATGCTAACGGCAGAAACGGCTATCCTCAGGTTGTCATCGGCAACCCGATTACCATCATGACCTGGGTGGATGCAAATCCGCAGCCCGACCATGACATGAGTGAACTGCCGTACGGTGGAGCCAAGGTCCTTTATCTGCGTGAGATTGTAGCAGCTATCAAGGAATACAAGATCCCTGTTCATTATGGCGCAGTCGACCGTGATTCCCTGGCCACCATTCCGGCCAATGATTCCTCATGGGCACAGAATCCAGATGTGGGCAAAATCATCCTCAAAGACAGCGGTTACGTTATTTTTGACCATACCGGCGACATGTACCCGGATATATGGTGGGACGAAGACGTTCGCGCCATGCAGGATGCCCTGACCACGGTACTCAAAGCCGAGGGTGTGACCGATCCCAAACCGCTGCTGTTTATGGCAGCCCATTATTTCTCGGATACCCATGGTGTTCAGCCGGCGTCCAAGGCACTTGGTACGGTTTCCTGTAATGATTGTCACGGGGATATGCAAAAGGATCCCGGGGCGCATCGGGTTACCGACCGCCTGATCGGGTATCTGCCCTGGGCACCTCCCTGGTTCCGTGATGAAAACCGGGCACTGCGGTATGATAGAGACCTGGGTAAAATGGTCCCCGCCAACGCCAATGGGTTTTTTATTGTTGATGGCGAAGTTGACTTTATCGAGCCGCAGCTGGCCAATGGGGTAAGTTTTCTGGGCGCAAAGGCTGAGGACGTATTAAGCCTCAGTAAGCACCACGCCGAGGAGCTCTTTTACCTGACCGATGAAGGAACGACTACCGGAAGTGACATCGAAGGAATAAACCAGAGCCTTCTTACTCCGGAGGAGCGTGACACCATTTATGTCAAGCAGATCGTTACCGGACCGTGGAATGACACCCAGTATTACTATGTACCGGAAGAACTCAAGCCGGAAATCAAGGAAATGGGTATGGTTCAGTTCCCGGAGAACATTCACCTTCCCGACGGCAGAGATGTACAGGCCTATGTTGTTCGCATAGGCTTTAATGAGGAGAATACAGAATCCCTCATCGTCAAGCTGCCTGTAACCAATTCGGATCAGGTCTGGCCGGAGATCTGGCGCCAGAACCCGGACAGTACGACCTATGAACCGGATGTATCGGCGAAGATAGTCGGATTTTACCCTAACTATGTCATCGTCAGGGTACAGGGAGAGGCCAGGTATATTGCCGTGAAAGAGTAAACCTCTCTTTACCGGGAGGATGCTTTCCCTGGTACGGGAGGCGCTGATTCCCATAACCCTTAAAAAGACTACGGAGAGGCGAACCCCTGGCTCGCCTCTCCGTATTGCCCACTGCAGAGTTTAAATGACAGAAAAGTTAATATTCTTTTTCAATCCCATGGAGATCCAATGAAAAACATAAAAACATTTTCCGCAATTACCGCTGTTTTCTTACTGGTCTTTTGTACCAATGTCCAAGCCTTCCCGCACCGCCAGTCAAACACCTGTTCCTCCAGTCAACAGCTTGATCAACTTATCGGCGGCATGCAGGACATGACCACTTCATGGCAGGACTGGTCACTTCAGATGTCCAGCGATATCGGCCAAATGGCTGACCGTATTGTCACAACCGAGGAGATGATCGGCCAGATGGCCGATCGTATCCTTACCACCGAGGCCCTGATGGCCCAGCTCACCCTTATGCTGGCCCACCTGGCCGCAGGCCAGGACGTTGATCCGGCCCTGCTGGAGGCGATCCAGAACACCGTAAATACCGCCTGCACCCAGCCTTCCCTACCGCAAACACCGTAAGTCATACTCTCCTCCCGGGCCTGCGAAAATAGTCTTCCGCCGGTCCGGGGATGAGCAGTTTCTTCAACACGAAGTACGGTGTTTTTGTCTACATGCCACGATTCTTACCGACCGGCAGCGCCCTGCCCGCTCTCAGGTCCCAAAGCCCGGTGGCAGGCAGGGTTTGTATAACTGACAAGATCCGCAGTCAGCGAACCGATCATAATTTTTGAATTGATCGCAATCGGTACCCGGCAATTATCATCGGTAAGCCAGAACACCGTGTCACCATCCTTATCGTACAGGCCCTTAAAATCCATCTTCGGCATGACTTTCAGGGTATCGACCTCACCAAACAACGAATT
>DRKH01000213.1 GCA_011051825.1 Desulfobulbus sp. | reverse complement strand
GCGCCATGTTCTCTTTCACGGTTTTATTTTTCGTCCTCCTGCTCATGCCCTTTTACTTGAGTTCGGTCAGGCAGTTGCCGCCGGATCAGGTCGGATACTATATGATGGCTGTTCCGCTCTGCGTTTTTTTTATTGCGCCTCTGGCCGGCCGGCTGCATGATATGATCGGGGCAAGAGTCATTGCCAGCTTCGGGCTGACCTGCTGCCTGATCAGTATCCTGATGCTGAGTCGGATTTCTCTCGGATCTTCAGGGTTTTTTATCGTGTTCTGTCTTTCTCTGCTGGGCTTTGGCCAGGCCATGTTCCTTGCCCCCAACTCTGCAGCTGCCTTGAGCGGCGTCTCCCATGAACAGAGCGGCGTTACTTCGAGTCTGCTGGCCACCAGCAGGAACATGGGCATGCTTCTGGGGACTGCGCTGGCAGGCTTTCTGTTTGCCTATGTGCATGCCCGTCTGACCGGGGGAATGGATATTAAGGATTTTACGTTAGAGCAGGCGCCGCAGTTCATCCGGGCCATGCAGCAGACCTTCACTGCCTGTGCCTTGATTGCGGTAATGGCCGTCCTTGCATCTCTGCTTCGGGGAAAACCGTAGGAGCCCGCCCCGGAGTCTCGCAGGCTCGCTTACCTGCGGGCGATTTACCATAATTCTGTACCATAGCGGAGGCAATATCGCCCGCGGGGCGGGCTCCTACGTAAAGCTGGATGAAAAACAGGGAAGTGTGCATGGTAAAGGATAGAGAAAAAGCCCACGGTAAGAATTTACGCAAGGGACGTTTTTCCGGGCCGGGAATGATTTACGTAATCACTACCGTCACGCGAGATCGCAAACCTGTTTTTGCCGATTTTTTTACAGCACGTACATTGATACAAGTGTTGATGAGGCATGAACAACTCGGTTTTGCTCAAACCCTCTGTTTTGTTGTTATGCCCGATCATCTCCACTGGATGATGCAGCTGCAAGAGATCAAGACTCTTGGTGAAACGGTTCATGCGTTAAAGTCCATAACCAGCAGAAAAGTTGGCAACCCAATATTTCAAAAGGGCTATTACGATCATGCTGTACGAAAAGAGGAGGATATTAAAACGTTGGCCCGCTATATTGTTGCCAACCCATTGAGGGCGGGGTTGGTGCGGAATATAAACAACTATTCCCATTGGGACGCAATCTGGCTGTAGGAGCCCGCCCCTGCGGGCGATATTCGCTTCCGCTTCGACATGGAACAATCGCCCGCAGGGGCGGGCTCCTACAAGAATAAAAATCAGTCCGCCAGTGGAAGCTGGATAATAATTCGGGTGCCGCCGGACTCACGGCGTTGGATGTGAAGAGAGCCGGCGTGATCTTTGATAATTCGCTTGACCAGGGTGAGGCCCATGCCGGTGCCGAATGTCTTGGTGGTAAAAAACGGGTCGGTGGCCCGGTCAAGGTTGGCGTCGGCAATGCCCTTGCCGGTATCAGTCAGAATAACCCGGAATTCATTGTCCGCCTGTTCAACGGTGATAGTGAGCTTGCCGCCGTCGGGCATGGCTTCGACACTGTTGCGGATGAGGTGGACGAAGACCTGATGGATAAGCTTACGGTCAAGGTTCAGCACCGGCTCCGGCTTCGGCACCAGCAACTCATGGCTGATCTTTTGTTTCTGCATGGCCGGATAGTAGAGCATCAGGGACTTCTCAATCAGGGTGCCAACGGCAACGGGCTCTTTTTCCGGTTGGACCGTTTCCACAAAGCTGAAAAGATCCTCCAGGGTGGTCTCGATTTTTTCCACTTCATTTGTCATCATGTTGAGGAATTTCAACCAGTCCGGATCTTTTGTTTTTCGGGCCAGCAGACGGGCGGTTCCGCCTATGGATGTGATCGGGTTGCGGATATTATGTGCCAGCTGGGCGGCCATGTGGCCGATGGCAGAATAGCGTTCAGCCTCAATCAGCAGGTCTCTGTTCTGTTCAAGTTCGTGGGTGACGGCCTCCAGCTCCTGGATTTTGTTTTCCATGGCCATGTAGAGGTGGCAGTGTTCTATGGCCAGGCTGGCCTGGGAGGCAAAGCTCTCCAGGTCTCTGATCAGCGATTCGGTAATCGGAGTCTCGGTGACAAAATGATCGGCAATGATAACCCCCAGTGATCGGCTGGGGGAATAGAGTGGAACGATAACAAAACATTCTTCCTGAAGAAGACCAAGCAGCTCCGGTGCTACCGGCCATTCGCTCTCGCCATTTATCACATTGATGGATTTTCGTTCTCCGGCAGCATGGATAAGGATGTGGTCTGTATCGGAGGCCTCGACATATAAGGCCTGGACGATACGATTGACTTCCGAGTCGTCAGTGAAAGAGTGGGCCTTGATACTGGCAATAAGGTCTTTGAACTGGAGGTTGCGGGCCTGGATATCATGCCAGATTCGACCTCCTTCTTCCTTTCGGCTCGGCCCTATGGCCAATCTGCCGTGAAGCGCCTTCCCCTGATCGTCAAAGAGGGCCAGAAACGCACGGTTGAACTGCAGTCCTTCTTCAGCAGTGATGCCCACCAGGATCGCCTGCAGGATTTCATCAAGTTCGGTCATGCTCAGGTAGGCGGAATTCATCTGCATGGTCAGTTCGTGCAGGAGCTCGATTCGGAACCTTGCCTGTTCAATCTGCTTCTGATAGCGACGATTGTTGATGGTCAGCCGTCTTTTTTCCAGGATTTTTCTGAGGGTATTGAGAAATTCGGTAAACTGAACCGGCTTGGTCAGGTAATCATCCGCTCCCTGGCGCAGGCAGTCCAGTGCGGTATGGAGATCGGTCACCGCAGTCAGCATAACGACGGCCCGGTCCGGGTCACCGGCCTTGAGCTCCGGCAGCAGCTCAATGCCGCTGGCATCGGGCAGGCCTATATCCAGGAGGATCAGGGCAATATCATTTTCCCTGACAGCCTGCCGCAACTCGGCAGCCGAACCGGCAACAAGGGTGGGAAAACCCTTGTCGGTGAGAAATTCCTGCAGCAGGAGGACAATGTCGGGGTAATCGTCAACGATGAGGATTTTTTCATTCTGCTCAAGCAGTGTATCGTCATCGGAGGTGGGTGGTGTCGGGGGGTGTTGAGAATCGACCATCATTTTGTGGCCTCACGGGTTGAATATTTCTATAATGCACAGTTCTACCCTTGATAAAACCGTGTGTCAAGCGCAGGAGGCGTAATCGTCGATTGCCTGTCGACCGTCGGCATGGTATGAGAGAGTGCATAAATTTATAACGCTGTCCTGAATCCGTGACAAAAAAAGATTTTATTATTATCCGCTCTACACAGAGGCAGTCGCTGCCGTCCGAAGAGGTAAGCGAGGAACGAGACTCAGGGTAAGCGAGGAACGAGACTCCGTGCAGTGCCCTGATTACTTACGGATGAAAGCGTTGTAAGATATTCCAAGCCGGGAAAAATCATGTCGAAAGAACAACAACAGACAGACAAAACGGTCAGTGATGAAGAACTGCTGGCGGTCATGGCCGATTTTCTGGAGATGGGCCACGTTGAAAATATCGTGGCCATGTATAAGCAGGAACCGCGTTATTACCAGTGGACGGGAAAACTGTTGACCGATGAACGGTTTGTCGTTCGCCTGGGGATCTCGGTTCTTTTTGAATATCTTGTTGAGCAGCGTCCGGCTGAGGTCCGGCTGGCAATACCCTCGCTGAGGAAGCAGCTGGAAAATCCCGACTCCCTGATTCGAGGTGAGGCGGTCAATGTGCTGGGTATTATCGGTACCCCGGATGCCCTGGCCCTGGTGGAAAAAATGGTGCAGGATCCGGATAGCCAGGTTGTCGAGGTGGCCCGGGATATCCTCAAGGAGGCGTATCCGGAACGAACGGATCCATGAACACTGTCTTTGGCCCCGAAGGCGCACTTGCCCACCATTTGAACGGTTATGAGCCGCGGCCCGGGCAGCAGGAGATGGCTGCGGCCGTCTCCGAGCTGCTGGCCGGAATTGATCCGGACGATGACGAAAAAAGGCAGGCTGCATCCCTGGTGGTGGAGGCGGAAACCGGTCTGGGCAAAACTCTGGCCTATCTGGTCCCGGCAGTGCTCAGCGGCCGGCGGGTGGTGGTGTCCACCAATACCCGAAACCTGCAGGATCAGATCCTGGAACGGGAAATTCCCTTTATCAGAGAATATATTGAACCGGAGCTAAAGGCGCTCTGTGTCAAGGGGCGGCAGAATTATCTCTGCCTCTATCGCTGGCATCAACAGGTTTCTGCGGACCAGGGAGAACTCTTTGACGAGTCGGCGGTCGCTAAAATCGGCAGCTGGATTGAACAGACCCGTTTTGCCGACCGGGCCGAACTTGGCTGGTTGTCCGCCAACTCCCCGCTCTGGCAGAAGATCTGCTGTCAGTCGCATTTTTGTCTCGGCAGTGACTGTCCCGATGGTGCGCACTGTTTTTTAAACCGGCTGCGACGGCAAGCGGCAGGCAGCCGTCTGCTGGTGGTGAATCATCACCTGTTGTTTTCCGATCTGGCTGTCCGGCGCGGCGGCTATGGAGAGGTCCTGCCCCGCTATGAGGCGGTTGTTTTTGATGAGGCCCACCATGTGGAGAAGGTGGCGACCCAGTTTTTCGGCCGTTCGTTTTCCCGTCATCAGGTGCAGGATCTGGCCGGTGATCTTGAACGGAGTGCGCTGGCTGATTTGAGTCGAACGGGCCGGAAAGATGTTTTAAAAAAGGTCCATGCCCTGTCCGGCCGTATGGAACAGCTGGCGGCCATGTTCCCGGCCCCGCGCGGTCGTTTCCCGCTCCAAAAGCTGCTTGCCGATGATTCCGGGCTGTTGGAAAAACGGGACGGGCTGCTGCGGGCCCTTGATCAGCTGGCCGAGGTTTTGGAGCAGGTTGGAAAGGGGCAGGAGCCCTGGGAACAGTATGGAATTC
>DRKH01000212.1 GCA_011051825.1 Desulfobulbus sp. | reverse complement strand
CAGCATCCCGCCGGCATCTTCCGGCGCCTTGAAAAAAGCGCAGAACTTACAGGCCGAGATACAGATATCGGTATAATTGATATTGCGATCAATTACATAGGTGACCACCGGTTCAGGATGCTTTTTTCTGCGGATTGCATCAGCCCCAAAACCGAGCTGATAGAGATCCGCCTCTGCATAAAGCCTCAGAAACTCGTCGCCGGAAATGCGTTCACCGGCCAGTACCTTGTCAACTGTTTCCTGTACCATGATCTGATCTCAAAAAGTCTCGATTACGTTGTAGAGTGTATCGCGCTGAACCGGAACCCGACCCGCCTCTTTGATCAGCCGGATCAGCGTCTTGTGGCCCAGGGCCTGTTCGGTTTCAGCCCCGGCCATATGGGTAATGACCTCTTCCTTGACCGTGCCGTCCATATCGTCGGCACCAAAAGAGAGGGCAACCTGGGCCATTTTGGGGCCGATCATAACCCAGTAGGCCTTGATATGGGGAAAGTTATCAAGCATCAAGCGGGCCACGGCCACGTTTTTCAGATCGTCCATACCGGTTGTGCGGGAGTGCTCGGACATCTCGGTATTTTTCGGATGAAAGGCCAGTGGGATATAGGCCAGGAAGCCACCGGTCTCGTCCTGGGTTTTACGGAGCGCATCAAGATGCTCAAGTCGTTCGCCAATGGTTTCAATATGGCCGTAGAGCAGGGTCGCATTGGTGTTCAAACCATGTCGATGGGCAGTTTTTGCAACATCCAGCCACCCTTGACCGGAAAGTTTTCTCTCGCAGGTCAGCTCCCGGATACGGGGACTGAAAACCTCGGCCCCGCCACCGGGAATCGAACCGAGACCGGCCTCTTTCAGCTCTTCCAGGGTCTCGCCGACCGACTTCCCGGCCAGCTCGGCCAGGTGATATATTTCGACACAGGTAAAGGCCTGGATATGAACCTCGGGCCGCACCTCTTTAATACCGCGCAACAGATCCAGGTAATAGGAATAGGGCAGATCCGGATGAATCCCGCCGACCATGTGGATTTCCGAGATGGGCTCGTCGAGTCGCTCACGGACCTTGTCCTTGACCTCTTCAACCGTCATCTCATAGGCCTGTTCATGGCCCTTTTCCTTGCCGAAGGCACAAAACTTACAGAGATTGGTGCAGACGTTGGAATAGTTGATGTGCTGGTTGTAAATAAAAAACGCCTGGTTGCCGTTTTTCCGTTCCCGGACAATATTGGCCAGGTACCCCAGGGCCAGGATATTATTTGATTCAAACAGCCGCCGGCCGTCCTCCAGACTCAACCGCTCTTCGGCGCGAACTTTTTCAAGAATATCGCCAAACCCGGCCTGTTCAATTAAGGTGTCCATAATTTTCTCAATGTATGCGCCGCAGTACCTGCAGCTGATAAACCAGCAGGCCGGACCTGTTTTTTAACGTCACAGCCTCAATAACCCATAAAAATTGTCCGAACAAAACAAAACAAAAAAAGCCCCTTCTTGAAAAAGAAGGGGCAATCGTCCGTACAGTCATCTTGTTGCCGACTCTACTCCCCTCTCGGGTTAATCAAGAAAGAAGCGGAGTTTTTCCCGGCGGCTGGAATGCCGGAGCCGGTTCAGGGCTTTCTTTTCAATCTGCCGGATACGTTCTCTGGAAACGTTGAACCGTTTGCCGATTTCCTCAAGGGTGTACTCTGCCGTTTCCCCGATACCGAAGCGCAGACGGATAATTTTTTCTTCCCGATCGGTCAGGGTGGAAAGCACTTCTGTCACCCGACTGGAAAGCTCACGGTTCTGGACCGCATCATAGGGCGACTCGGACTCCTGGTTTTCCAGAAAATCACCCAGGGTTGAATCATCGTCACCAACCGGAGTTTCAAGGGAGATAGGCTCACGTGAGGCCTCCAGGATCGCCAGGATCTTGTCCATGGGCAGATCGGTCATCTTGGAGATCTCAACCGGAGTCGGCTCTCGGCCAAGCTCTTTGAGTAAAGAATAAAAAGCCTTGAAAAACTGGCTGCGGAGCTCGAGGAAATGAACCGGGAGACGGATAGTCCTGGTCTTATCGAGAATGGCGCGGGTGATGGCCTGCCTGATCCACCAGGAAGCGTAAGTGGAGAACTTGTTTCCTTTTTTGTAATCGAACCGGAATACCGCCCGCATCAGACCAAGATTGCCTTCCTGAATCAGGTCGGCAAGGGTCAGTCCCTGGTGCATGTATCGCTTGGCAATGGAGACCACCAGCCGCAGGTTGGCCCGGATCATTGCATCCTTGGCCCCCTCGATAGAACGGTTATAGGCCTCGATCTTGGTGTTGAGCTCGAACAGCTCGCGGGACTCGGAATATTTTTTATTCGCCATCAATACACAATGGCGCATATAGTTGAGCTGTTGTTTTTTTGGTTTGAGGGTAGGATCACGACGCTGCCACAGGTCGATACGCTCAACCAGCATCCTGATCTCTTTGACCCCGGAAGAATCCTCTCGAATGGCGGCAATGATGGAGTCGAATCCGCCGCGAATGGTCTTGGAGTACCGGGCCTCATCTTCAGGCGTGAGCAGGTCGAACTGCCCCATTTCCCGAAGGTAGGTGGTGGTGGTCTCTTCAGACTCGTGCTCTTCACTGGACGGCAGGACTTCATTGCCGTCTTCAGCCTGATTTTTTTTCCCGGTCCAGAGGTCGCCGGACAGCGTCTTTCTCTTGCCTGATTTTTCCTGAGTTACAATTTCAATATTGTTTTCACTCAGAAAGTCGAAAAGCTCTTCAATATCACCGGGATCTTTAACTTCTTCCGGCAATAATTCATTAAGATGCTGGAAGGTTATGCAACCTTCACCTTTTCCGGCCTCAAGAAGGTCTTGTTTGATACTCTTCAGCACCCGCCTTCTCCCTCCACTCGTTCTATTAAAACGCAAATTTGCGACTCCGTCCAAAAAACAGGAAAATAGGTTTGATATACCCGCCGATTCCTGTACATATTAAACAGCAACGCAAAAAACGCAGTTCGCCCATAAAAAACAAAGATAGTATAATCTAATACAATTTTTAAAAAAATGCAAACAAAGAGTGAAGAGACCCGCTGTCAAATGTAACTGCTACACTGTCTCCTCTTCATTCACCAAGGTGAAAGAATGCAACGAAAAACAGCTGCAACCGACCTTCAGCAACGGGCAGGCGGTATTCTCTTTTCAGTCAGTTCCCTGCCCGGTCCATACGGTATTGGCGACCTTGGACCCGGCGCACTCCGGTTTATCGATTTCCTTGCCCGGGCCGGTCAAAAATACTGGCAGATCCTGCCGCTCGGGCCGACGAGCCCGGTCTTCGGCAACTCCCCCTATATGAGCTTTTCCGCCTTTGGCGGCAATCCACTCTTTATCAGTCCTGAGCTGCTTCTCCAGCAAAATCTGCTCAGACAGCCGGACCTGCCACCGACCGATTTCTCGAAATACACGGTTGATTATCCTTCGTTGATCAGGTGGAAAAGAACGATTCTCGACCGGGCCTGGCAGAATTTTCAGGCCAGTAGTTATCAAACAGCCCTGGATACATTCTGCAAACAGCACCCATGGGTCAATGATCACGCATTATTCCTGGCTTTAAAAACCTATTATAAAGATAAACCATGGTACCTGTGGCCAAAAGAAATTCGTTTTCGGGAGCAATCGGCCCTGCAGCAGGCAAAAGAGATACTCAGCAGGGAAATAGAACAGGCCATTTTTGAACAATACCTGTTCTTCAGGCAATGGGAACAGGTACACTCGTATGCCCGCAGAAAAAATATCCAAATAATCGGTGATCTGCCGATTTATGTCGGCCTTGACTCGGTCGACGTCTGGGCCAACCGGGAAATATATGATCTCAACCCCAAAAGCGGCCGGCCTAAAACCATTGCCGGGGTACCGCCTGATTATTTCAGCGCAACCGGTCAGCGCTGGGGCAATCCGCTCTACCGATGGAACAGCCGTTCTATAACGGTTAAAAAACGACTGTATGACTGGTGGGAAAAACGGCTGGAACTCATCTTCAACCAGGTGGATGTCATCCGCATCGATCATTTTCGTGGTTTTGAGTCCTACTGGTCCATTCCGGCCAAAGAAAAAACCGCCATAAACGGGATCTGGAAAAAGGGTCCGGGGAAACCTTTTTTCCAGGATATGGAGGGCCGTCTGGGCAGGTTACCCATCATTGCCGAAGACCTGGGCATTATCACCCCGGCGGTTGAACAACTCCGTGATGACCTTGGATACCCGGGTATGAAAATTCTCCTTTTTGCCTTTGACGGCAATCCGGACAACAGTTACCTCCCCCAGAATATGAATAAAAACTGTGTAGTCTATACTGGAACCCACGACAACGACACCGCGGTCGGATGGTACCTGAGCCCTGACGTCACCCCGGAATCACGCAGACAGGCAAAACGACAGGCCAACAGGACCGACGACGATGCATCCTCGTTCCACAAGGACATGATCTATCTGGCCCACTCCTCTACTGCCGCCCTTGCAATCATTCCCATGCAGGACCTGCTTGGTTTCGGTAACGACTGCCGGATGAATATCCCCAGTACCACCGAGGGTAACTGGAGCTGGCGTTGCGCCCGGCGATTCATGACCAATGAACTTGCCGATTGGTTCAGAGAGACCACCGAATTTTTCGGGCGCCTGAATCAAAATGCCTCTTCTGCTCCTGAACAAGCCATTAAAAAATATCAAGACCATGCAGATACTGATACTCAACGGCAGTCCCCGTAAAAAAGGCAACACCGAACAAATCGTGACAAGGATCGCAGAGGATGTGACCAAAGATGGAGACGAGGTAGAGCTCTTTCGTCTTGCAGACCTTGATATCCACCCCTGTATCGGCTGTGGTCACTGCGAAAAAGCAGGTATTTGTATATTCAAGGACGACATGCAGGTGCTGTATGAAAAAATTGCCGAAGCAGACAGAATTATCCTTGCATCCCCGATATACTTTTACGGCCTCACCGCCCAGGCTAAAATATGTGTTGATCGCTGTCAGGCCCTGTGGAGCAGAAAGTACATCCTTAAAAAATCTATTTCATCCAAGCCCGGTCGCAAAGGCTACCTGATCAGCGTGGCCGCCACCAGGGGTGAACGGGTTTTTGAAGGAGCGATTTTAACTGCCCGCTACGGACTTGACGCCATGGACGTGCGTTACAGTGGCGAACTTCTCTTCCCGGGAGTGGATGGCAAAGGAACAATTAAAAATGAACCCGACTATCCGGCGGCGGTTCATACATTTATTCAGTTGCTGCTGGAGAGCTGACCCAACCGGCAAAAATCATTTTTTCTTTTTGAAAGAGACAAAGCGGCTTGACAAAGGCGGGAAGATATTTTAAAAAGCCTGCACCGCAAGGCCCCATCGTCTAGCGGTTAGGACGACGGCCTCTCACGCCGTAAACAGGGGTTCGATTCCCCTTGGGGTCACCAAGCAAAGACAAGGAGTTAGCCATTTATGGTTAACTCCTTTTTTTATGCAATACCACACATAAGCGGAGGAATCGTATCTTTTGGCAAGAAAAGTATTGCAAAATCTGTTGAGACCTGTTCTCCATTTCTTACCGGCAACGCAGATCATCGGCCGGAGGCCCGACCTGAAGGCCAGTCACCGCCCCCTCCTGCCCCTGTTTGCGTATACTGTTTGCGTATATAGTGTCGGAAATACGCACCGGACGGCATCCTGAACCAGTCAAATTGGAAAATTCAAAATGGAGAACAAGGCCATTGGTTCTTTAACTCATCGTTTTCTTAATCTATTTCCCCTGTGTAATGCAAAGTGTCATCAATATGTCATCTCCATACTGTGGCTGTTGCTGTTTCTTTTTCCATTCCAGCAATACTATTCTTTTCAGCTTGAGTTAACCCAATGGGACCTGCTTTTCTTTACAGGAATTCTGGCCTTCATTCTCGGCCTTAACCTGGTGGAAGGCCTGAACGACCGTTTCACGCTTACCCTGAACCGGCTGATTACCAGGGGAATCATCAAGGTGGATGCTCAACGGAAAAAAATATTTTTCAACCATCTGGAAAGACATGCTCAAGACTGGGCTAGGATCGGTGGTATTGTTGCGGCCATCCTGATCCTTGGCGCCTTTACCGTTGTCCTGATCAATGATTTTTATTGGCAAATGGTCCTTCTGGCTGCTGCCGAGAGTATGGGTGGCTATATTGCAGGAAACTATCTCGGCAGGATGGTCGGTTACGGGTTACTCGGCCGGCAACTGATTAAAGAATCCATCAGAATTGAAACCCAGCCCTCACATGTTGATGGTGTTGCCGGGCTCAAGCCGATAGGTGATTATTATTTTCACCAGGCATCCATCCTGGCAATTCCAGCGATATTCCTTGCAGTGTGGTGGCTTTTATTTCCGATCTGGCCGCGTGATTATTCCCATTGGGAAAATGCCTATCTGGCACTCCTGAGTATATCTATTGTTATAGAAATTTTGGGTTTTATTGTCCCGCTCTGGTCCTTTCACCGCATTATGGTCAAAGAAAAGGCCAGATGGTTAACAAAGGCAGATGAGTTGAGCCGGACAATCAATACGTTCCAAGCCGTTCCCGAGGGAGGCCGTCCCCGGGAAGTTCGGAAACTGCCGCAGGAGCAGGTCGAAATGATGAGAAAATACTACTGGTCCATCGAAAACATGACCACCTGGCCGGTGGACATCAAGACAAGGGGTAGATTCAGGTTAAATAATATATTACTGTTTATCCCCCTCCTTGGCGATATCATCAAACGAACCTTTGACTGGAAACATATCCTGTCGCTTCTTAAACAACTCGGCTGATCGAATTGAGCACTGTTTAAGAAGCGGCAGCATAGACTGATTCCGGGTGCCCAGTCCAAGGGCATTGTCGGTGTCGGAGCCGTCCGAGTTCCCTTTACCACCCTGCTCATGGTGGTTGAGATGACCGGCGGTTACCAGCTGCTGTTGTGACTCAGCTCCGGCGGTTCCAATTCGTTCCTGAACACTTAGGGACTGTGTACAAATAACTGTAACATCTTGCTTGCCTTTTCGCCCATTTTCTGCGTTGCGAAAAAAGTTACATAGCACTGCTATGCAACTCTTTTCACGCCTTGAAAATGAACGAAAATTCGGCGCAATATTGTTACACT
>DRKH01000211.1 GCA_011051825.1 Desulfobulbus sp. | reverse complement strand
CAGGTTATAGCGTCGGGCCAGTTCATGCAGTTTCTTTTGTATCTTTTTTGAATGCGCCGGATGGAACACTTCCAGGCCGTCAAGTTTTTGTTCAACAAGTTCAGCGACAAGCCGGGCCTGCAGGCTCATGTCCGGCGAGAGTATGCCCGGATGAGCAAGAACTGCAACGCCGCCGGCACCATGGATAAAGTCAATGGCCTCGGCCGCCTTGAAGCAGAACCGTTCGGCATAGGCAGGTTTTCCCTTGCCCAGATAACGGCGGAATGCCTGGTCCATGCCCGATACAATTCTTTTGGCCACCAGGAGGCGGGCAATGTGAGGCCTGCCGGTCTGGCCGCACTGGGAGTTTTCCTGCAGTTCATCGTAACTGATTTTCATGCCGAGGTCAGCCAGCTTTTCAAGGATCCGCCGGTTTCTTTTTTGTCGCCCGTTCTGAAGCTGCTGTAGCTTGTGGTTGAGAACAGTATTTTCCGGATCAACGCCGTAGCCAAGCATGTGCATGGAAAGGGGGCCGTGCAGACAGCTGATTTCAAGACCGGAGATGATGCGTACTCCGGCGCGATTACCGGCGGCATGGGCTTCGTCGTACCCTTCCATGGTATCGTGATCGGTTATGGCCAGTGCTTGCAGCTTTAACTGTGCCGCCTGCGCAACCAGCTCTTCCGGGGTCGCGGTGCCGTCGGAATATATGGAATGGGTATGCAGATCTACACACATGGACTATTGCCCCTCACAGTGCTCAGTGCGTATTTCTCGGCAACATGAGTCTTTGTTTTATTGTAACTATTCAGATAAGGACACAATTTACGCAATACCGCAGATTGTAACTGTTCAGGAGTGCCTTAGATTTGTTCATTTAAGACTGTGAAGCGTACTTGTGCTACTCGAACTGGCTTAAATGGGCGAAGATGAGGTGCTCCTGAACAGTTACGTTTTATTATGATTGGTGTTTATGGATAAATCAGCATGGCTGGACCAAGTTGGCCGGCCACAACAGATAGTGCAGACTTCGAAGCATGAAAACAGCGTACGGGCGCCGGGTAAAGATCGCCCGCGGGGCGGGCTCCTACTGCATCGATATTAATGCATGTTTTACAAATAACAACCGCCGAAGGCGGCTGACTTTAAACTCAGAACCCGGAACCAGGAACCCGAAACTCAAAACTCAGAACTCAGAACCCGAAACTCAAAACTCAGAACTCAGAACTCAAAACTCAAAACTCAGAACTCAGAACTCAAAACTCGGAACCCGCAGTTTTCGAATAAAATACGATCATAATCATGGATGATGGAATGTGCAATGGTCAAGGGCCTTCTACAAACCGCCGTGAGGTTGCCGTTTCGGCGTCCAGGACTTATTGTTTGTATAATTGAAAACCCGAGCAGGAGACAATGAATGGAAAAAGACAGGTTGCAGCTTGACGAGCATCGCATAGTTGATGAACCCTATTATCTCAGCTCCGGCAGCGAAATAGAGGTTGCTGAAGCGGCCTATCGTCAGGGGTTGCCGCTGTTGTTGAAGGGGCCGACCGGTTGTGGGAAAACCCGTTTCATGCAGTACCTGGCCTGGCGGTTTGACCGGCCCCTGATCACGGTTTCCTGTCATGATGATCTCTCCACTTCAGATCTGGTGGGACGTTACCTGATTCGTGCCGGTGAGGCCCTCTGGGCCGATGGCCCTTTGACCCTTGCTGTGCGGGCGGGAGCCATCTGCTATCTTGATGAAATAGTCGAGGCCCGAAAAGATACCACCGTGGTGATTCATCCCCTGGCCGACGACCGCCGGGAACTGCCGATTGAAAAGCGAGGTGAACTGTTGACCGCCCCGGCCGAATTTATGCTGGCCGTATCCTATAATCCCGGCTATCAGTCCGTGTTAAAAGATTTAAAACCTTCAACCAGACAGCGGTTTGTTTCCCTGTCCTTTGACTACCCGGCTCCGGAATTCGAGGCCGAGATCGTCTGCCGTGAAGGTGGGGTGGACCCGGAACTTGGCCGAACCCTGGTCCGGTTTGCCGCTATGACCCGCAGTCTGAAAGATTCCGGACTGGCTGAGGGGGCATCCACCCGTCTGCTCATCCAGGTCGGCAAGTTACTCAGTCAGGGCGTTGATGTGAAGACGGCCTGCCGGGCCGCAGTCACCGAGTCGCTGACCGACGATCCCGAACTGCTTGCCGCCATTGATGAGATGGCCTCTTCTCTGTTTTGATGACCAATATGGATACCCAGGCCCTGGTCGAGCGTTTTTATGCACTGATTGCTCCTGATCTGCCCAATGAATGGGACGTTGAGGAGGCGGTTGAATCTCTGGTCAACGAGCCGATGCTGGAAGCTGTCCTGGCCCAGGTCCCGGTGATCTGGCCGGTTTCCAATTCTCTATGCTACAACTATCTCGGCCTGGTCCGGCAGGCGCTTACCTGTATCAGGGAATCGGATCTGCCAGCCTGGGTCAATGAAATCCTGGATCATTACGAGAGCGGCGGGTTGCGGGCGGCGCAACAGTTCATGCTTGACGTGGAACAGAATTTTGTCTGCCGGATGCATGGCCGGGGCGGTGTACGGCTGACCGAAGTTAAAGGCTGGCTGCTGCCCTATGTTCAGGGGCTGGCAGGCGGACACCTGGATCTGGCTGCGGCGGAAACCGCATCCACCGACACCGAAACTATTTACCTGCCCGCTGAGTTGACCTTTTTTGAACAGGAAGAAGAGAATGCGGCTCTGTATAAACTGCTGGCCAGTTACCAGTGGTCATTTATTCATCTGAAGACATTCTTTCCCGTTTTTCCCGAGATGGAGGATGAAGACCGGGAGCAGCGGCTGGAGCAGTTTTTTTATTCTTTTTCCGAACCATTGCTGGCTGCCCGGCTCTACCATACCCTGGAAACCATCCGGGCAGGTTTTTTCCTGCAGAAGGAGCTTCCTGGATTGATGCGTTCAACCCGCAGGATGCGGCAATCGTTGCTCCCGGAAACAGCGGACGGCGATGAAAGGGGAATGGTTTTATCCGTTCTGGACCAGCAGTGCTGCCTGTTGGACGTCGAGCCGACAGCCGGGATGAAACCCTGGTATACGGATGTTCTTGCCAGGTTGACGGCAGGAGATGCCGGGCCGGAAACCAGTGTTGCCCTGTGCCGCACACTGTACGAGAGGACTTGTCTGGAGCATATAAGAAGTCTTGAAGGGGAAGGTGTTGCGGCAACACCGCTTGTCTTTCAGGGAGAACTTCGTCTTCAGGAGGTCTATGCGGCCGGCAAGAGACAACGACAGCTTGTTGAACAGGAGTTTGTCGAGGGCCTTTCCACCTATCTGTTAACCCTGCCTGAGGCAAGAGGACTCATTGAAGAGCAACAGGGAAAAGAGGCCGGAGGGGGAGCGGGTGAAGGGGACAAGGCCGTCCTTATTTCCCGGCAGCAGGGCTCAGGAACGGATGCCGAGGAAACGGTTTATCTTACCCTTGCCAATGAATCCTTTGAACTTCCCGAAGAGCTGGAAAAAACCGTCCGGCAGATGGCCGATCTCGGTATGACACCCTCGCGGTATATTACCAGTGCCATGGGCCGGGCCGGGCAGTCCATGGCCGAAGGCGAGTTTGCATCAGCAACAGAGTCGGACCAGGCCTGCGTGGCGCCGGTGACCTATGATGAATGGGACTACCGGCGAAACGGGTATCGGAAGAACTGGTGTATCCTCACCGAACGGGATATGGAGCCGGTTCGTTCAACCTTTGTGGCTGCAACCCTTGCCAGGTATCGTGGCCAGATCATCCGTCTGCGCAATCAGTTTGAAATGATGCGCAACCAGGAGCGTTTTCTCAGGCGTCAGCGGGACGGGGATGATATCGATTTTGATGCCCTGGTGGAATCCCTTGCCGACACCCGGGCAGGTCTGCCGCCTTCCGACCGGCTCTTTATCCGTTTGCAGCGGGATGAGCGGGATATTGCCGCATTTTTCCTGGTCGATATGTCCAACTCTACGGAAGGATGGGTCGGGACGGCCATAAAGGAATCGCTGGTTCTTCTCTGTGAGGCCATGGAGGTGCTGGGCGACCGGTATGGCATTTACGGATTTTCAGGTATGCGTCGTCTTCGCTGTGAGACCTTTCGTATCAAAGCTCTTGACGAACCCTATTCCGATGGGGTCCGTCAACGTATCGCCGCCATTGCACCCCGTGAATATACGCGGATGGCCCCGGCGATCCGTCATATGATCACGCTTTTCCAAAATGTTGAGGCCCGTATTCGCCTGCTGATTATTCTGTCGGACGGCAAGCCCGAGGATTATGACGACTACAAGGGGGACTATGCCATTGAAGATACCCGGCAGGCCCTGCTTGAGGCACGGTCGGCCGGCCTGCATCCCTTCTGTATTACCATTGACCGTCACGCCCATGATTATATGGCCCATATGTATGGCGAGGGCAACTCCATTTATATAAACGACGTTCGAAAACTGCCTGCCCGGATGCCCGAAATATACAGGGCACTGACTGCATAACCGGGCCAGCGGTGAAAGAAAAAAGGTTGTTTTACTGGACGAGCCTGCGGGAATGATTATCTTTTTGTGAGAAAAAATTTTTTGTGAGAAAAAATTTTTTGTGAGAAAAATCTTTTTGTTAAAAAAATCTGTAACTATTCAGGTAGGGGCAGAGAACTAGCCCAACCACCACCTGTAACAGTTCAGGAGTGCTCCATATCTGTGCAGTCAGGCCTGTGAACTATAGTGATTCCTATGTGAATCAGGCCTGACCGTGCAGAGATGGGGTGCTCCTGAACAGTTACAAAAATCTTTTTGTTAAAAAAATGGTTTTAGCGGTAAAGAT
>DRKH01000210.1 GCA_011051825.1 Desulfobulbus sp. | reverse complement strand
TTTTTCTCAATATCCCCCTGGCGATGGTCGGGGGCGTTATCGGTCTCTGGCTGACCGGACAGAACCTGTCGGTGCCGGCATCGGTCGGCTTTATCGCGCTGTTCGGAATCGCGCTGGCCAACGGCATGGTCCTTGTGACCTATATCAATCAACTGCTGCAGGATGGTATCCCTGCCATGCAGGCAGCCATTGACGGTGCCTGCCTGCGGCTGCGCCCGGTAATTATGACTGCTGCAGCTGCCGGTCTTGGACTGGTACCAATGGCCCTTGCAACAGGAACGGGGAGTGAAGTTCAACGGCCTCTGGCTACTGTGGTTATCGGTGGCCTGATAACCTCAACCTTGCTGACCCTGCTGGTTGTTCCGGCACTCTACAAATGGTTTGCCGTTAACGTCGAGAAAGAGGATTAGTTCGTGATGAAAGTGAAGGTCTACATACCGGCAAACGATTCTCAGACGACCCGGTCAGCCCATGGGGTATAAGAATTCATTATGGACGGCATCGCATTCCCGTAACACCTCCTCGGACAATTCAAGCTCCATCGCCGCCAGCGGGTCGTCCAGCTGCTCTATTGTGGTGGCTCCGATAATGGTTGAGGCGACAAAGTCAAACTGTTTGCTCCAGGCAACGGCCAGGGTTGCCGGAGAGAGACCCGCCTTTTTTGCTATATCCATATACCTGGCGGTGGAGGACAGCGTTTTTTCATTGACGAAACGGTTGACCATTGCCCTGATCCTGGGGTCATCGGACTTGTCATACTGATTAAAACGGCCTGCCACGTTCCGATCCAGATTGTACTTACCTGTTAACACACCACCTGCCATTGGAGAAAAAGGCAGCAGAGAGATTTTTTCCAGCCTGCACATCTCGGCCATTTCATCGAGAAACCGGCGGTTGAGCAGGGAAAAATTATTCTGGATCGATTCAAAACGTTTGTAGCCTCTGTGTTCAGCAATCATATTGGATTTGGTGGTCCCGTAGGCCGTATCGTTGGAGGTGCCAAGGTACCGCACTTTACCCGAACGGACCAGGCGATCAAAGGCCTCCATGGATTCTTCCCTCGGGACAACCGTATCCGGCCAGTGCATCTGGTACAGGTCAATGTATTCACACCCCAGACGTCTGAGGCTGCCCTCGACGCCTTTTACGATATGATGGGCATCAATGGCCGTCAAACCGGCCCGTATCGGCGGTACAAACCAGCCCGAGGCCGCACCGGCAACCTTGGTTGCAATGATCAGCGAGTCTCTTGATCTGCCCTGCAGCCACTGACCGACAATCTCCTCGGTTCTCCCTGCGGTTTCAGCCCGGGGAGGAACAGGATACACCTCCGCGGTATCAAAAAAATTAATCCCGGCGTCATAGGCCTTATCCATGATCGCAAAGGCTTCTTTTTTGTCACACATGGAACCAAAGGTCATGGTTCCGAGACAGACGGGACTCACCCGCAGACCACTTTGCCCTATGTATTTATACTCCATTCTCAAACTCCTCCTGTGAAGAACTGAAACAATAATTTTAAACCGATCTTTTTTTTATTTCCCGTTACCGGGTTGTTTTTTTCGGCTTGTAGGCAAGGTTCTGGAGCTCTTTTATACTCTGTTTATCGACAAGCTGGACCACATTGGTGGTCCCGGTTTTTGTCGAATGCCTGCTGATGGTGACGATGAACGGCTCCTCCGGATCAATCCTCTTGGCCTTAACCGACCTTTTGTAAAAATTCAGAATAGCCTTGTCGCTGTCCTCATATTTTCTGTCGACCAGAACCGGCTCCACCCCCCAGACAACGGCCAGCCGCCGGTAGGTCTTTTCATTACTTGTCACCGCAATCATCTTGACCTCGGGCCGCTGCCGGGCAACCATCAATGCGGTCAGGCCTGTTTCGGTAAAGGTGACGATTGCCGACACCTCGATGCGCTGGGACAGGGCAACCGCAGCGGCCGCCATGGCCTTGCGGTTGTCCCGCATTTCAACAAATTCACGATACCACGGATAAAATTTTTCGGTCTCGTTTATGGTATCGGCAAGAACAGTGACCGCCTCTTCAGGGAAATCCCCGACCGTTGTCTCATCAGAGAGCATTACCGCATCGGCACCATCGAGAACCGCATTTGCAATATCAGAGACCTCCGCCCTGGTTGGGTATGGAGAGGACACCATCGACATCAGCATCTGGGTGGCAATGATCACCGGCAACCCTTTTTCCCTGGCCTTTTCGATAATCTGTTTCTGGATCACCGGAATGGCATATGGTCCCATCTCGACCCCCAGATCTCCACGGGCGATCATCAAGCCATCGGCTTCAACAATAATATCTTCTATGTTGTCCAGGGCGGAACCTTTTTCGATCTTGGCAAAGACCGGGATATCCTCCCCTTCCCTGTGCACAAGTTCCCTGGCCTGCCGAATATCCTCTGCCGACTGGACAAAAGAAAGCGCGATAATGTCTATTTTCAGGGAGATGCCGAACCGGATATCTTTAGTATCCTTGGCGGTGATCGCCGACAGATTGAGCTGTCCCCGGGGCAGATTCACGCCTTTGCCGGTGGTCAACTTTCCGCCGGTCAGAATTTTTACAGTGACCCTGTCGGAATCCAGGTGCTCAACAATTGAACGGATGGTCCCGTCGGCAAAGTAGACCTGATCGCCGATCGAAACCCCTTCAATGATTTTTGGATAGTTGATGGAGATGGCGTTTTGGGCTCCCTGGGGCGGTTTCCGCTTCCAGATGTGGAGCAGATCACCCTGGGCCAGGAGCACGGGCTCCATGGGCTGAACCCGGATTTTGGGTCCGGAAATATCCTGGAGCAGGGCTATCGGTCGGTTCAGTTCTTCGGCTACGGCTCGTGCATCATGGATAAGCCGTTCATGAAATGCATGATCGCCATGACTGAAGTTCAGCCGAAAGACATTCACCCCCAGAAGTATCAGTCGCTCAATAATGGCTTTATCGGCTGTTGCCGGGCCCAGAGTTGCTATTATTTTTGTTCTGGCCATATCCTGAGCCCTCGGTTTTTTTGTATTTATTTGGAAACAGAGCGTTTCGGGTTCCGGGTTTCGGGTTTAAAATTTCCCGCCTTTGGCGGTGTTGTGTGGTCTTGCTCCACCGCTCTGTGGCGTAACCCATTCATTTTTGCTTTCAAAACAATGTGTTCTGCACGCTCTGCGGCATAGCCGTCAAGCTAAAAAAAATGTCATTGGCAGAAGCAAAAAGTAGGGTGGACATTGCCCACCAAAAAAGCTGCCGAACCCAGTGCACGCTGTATGTAGCAACGTCCTGCCGGCAAAGCAGCTATTATTATTCTGATTACCCACAATCCTCAGCCGAATGCAAGGGATACCATCGCTGAATACCGGAGGGCATTACGAACCCAGTGAATTAATGATGAATTCACAGGGCCCTGCAATCCGGAAGAACAAGCGATGTTATCCCTGAGTTGTGAAAAG
>DRKH01000209.1 GCA_011051825.1 Desulfobulbus sp. | reverse complement strand
GTAATGTGGACATTTAGAGAAGTGATCTGATTGCATGCAACCGCAGGCGTAGCAGGGCTACGCCTACGGATTGCATAATTGAAGATCGCTTTTCTAAATGTTCAAAGTGCGCCTCAGAATGCGAAGTTATTGTTGAGCGAGCCCTGAGCTTGAGGGCACCCCTGAAGCTCCGTAGCTGCCGTTTCCAGATGATTTTGATCCCTTCCCCTTTGTATTATGCTGTTTGAATCAACAACCGTTGCCCTTGTATCCTGTCCTGAATATGCATCCGCAGTGCTTGCCCCTGCCATTGACAGGGTGATAACCGCCCTGGGTGAGCTGGAGCATCCGGCCGGGCTTCAGGTTCTGCTCAAACCCAATTTGATCAGCGCAAAAAGAGGGCCCCTGGCCTGTACCGAGGGGGCCTTTATTGTTGTTGTTGCCCGTTGGTTTCTCGATAGGGGTGCCAGGGTAACGGTCGGTGATTCACCGGCCTTTGGAACTGCGACTGCTGTTCTGGATCGGCTTGGCATACTTGAGGATCTGCGGTCCCTCGGGGTGGGCGTAAGTGATTTCACCTCGACCAGAAAGATCAGGCTCCATTCCGGGATCAGGGCGGCTTTGGCGGTTGATGCTTTGGATTGTGACCTGCTGGTGAACCTGCCCCGGGTCAAGGCCCACGCCCAGACAAGAGTGACGCTGGCGGTGAAAAACTGTTTTGGCTGTCTAAGTGGCCTGCAGAAACCCTGGTGGCACATGGTCCATGGCGGAGCGTCGGGACCGTTTGCCGGTCTCCTTGTGGAATTGCTTGAGGTTCTGCCCCGGACCCTGACCCTGGTTGACGGTGTTCGGGCCATGCACGTCACCGGCCCTGTGCGAGGGAAAATCCACCCTCTCAATGTTCTTGCCGCCGGTATGAACCCGGTCGCCGTAGACAGGGCCCTGCTCGCAGTCCTCAAGGTGGATCCCCGTCGTTCTCCCCTGTGGCAGGCTGCGGCAGATGCCGGAATCGCCGGAAGCCGGCTGGCCGATCTTACTTTTCCCTTAGCAGCTCCGGCTGAGCTGCAGGCCAATGATTATATTGTTCCCGACGAGTTGAATTCCATTCGTTTTCATCCGTTTTCCTTTATTGTAAGTTCAGTGCGGCGAAAGTTTATGGTTTGGAAAACAGGAAACCGGTAAGCAATTTCTTGCAAACGAATTAGAGACCTTGTAAACTTTATCGTTTAAGCTCAGCGTTCAATAAAAAAAATATATCGGCTCTGCCGGTTCAGGATAAGATTATGTCTCAACTCAAAGGAAAGGTAGCCCTTATTACAGGTGGTTCCCGTGGAATTGGTCGCGCAATTGCCCTGGAGCTGGCCCAGAGCGGGGTGGATATTGTCGTTAACTATGTTCGCCATCGCCGGGACGCGGAACAGACCGTTGCCGAGATTGAAAAGCATGGTGTGCGCTGTCTTGCGGTCAAGGCGAATGTCGCCAAAGAGGAAAATGTTGAGCGGATGTTTGCCGAGATTCGTGAACAGTATCCGCAACTCGATATCCTGGTTTCCAATGCCGCTTCCGGGGTACTGAAGCCGGCCATGGAGTTGACTGCCCGCCACTGGGACTGGGCCATGGATATCAATGCCCGTGCTCTCTTGAGCTTGAGCCAGCATGCGGTACCGATGATGAAAAGCGGAGGACGGATTCTTGCGGTCTCCAGTCTGGGTGCCGTTCGGGCTGTTCCCAACTATACAGTGGTCGGTTCGTCCAAGGCCGCCCTGGAATCCCTTGTCCGCCATCTGGCGGTTGAACTCGGTCCGGAAGGGATTACCGTCAACACCATTTCCGCCGGGGTCGTTGATACCGATGCCTTAAAGAAATTTCCGAACCGGGATGAGATCATCAGTGAGTCTTTACGCCGGACACCGCTTGGTCGCCTGACCACTCCGGAAGATGTTGCGGATCTCGCTCTCTTCCTCTGCAGTGATGGCTCGGCAATGATCAGCGGTCAGACCCTGGTGGTGGATGGCGGCTATGCTATTCAGGGCTGATATGCCATCCCTCCTCACCCCTCGTTTTTTTTATTCAGGGTGTATACTGCTCCAGGTCCGGGCAAACAGTTCAAAAAAAATCGTCACGCCGATATAGATCAGGCAGGCGCTTATGAAAGAAGGCCAACCCGTTGTCCTGGTTCCGGACAGTACCTGTATGGGGCGGTAGAGCCACGAGGCAAACCCTTCGGCATGAAATGCCCAGAAACCCGGGAAGGTAAAGCCCAGGATAAGATAAAATCCTCTCCGCATATCTTTGATATCTTTGATTCGAAAATCGCCCGCGAAGGACTGCTGATCCGGGCTGTTTTCATGGTTCGAAGTCTGCGCTATCTGTTGTGGCTGTGATGATAAAAAAAAACCGGAGCCTGCGCTTCGCTCCGCTTCCAGCCAGGCTGGTTTATAGAACCATGCTGGTTTATAGAATTATGGCCTTGAAATTGTTTAACCCCACCTGAAAGACCTGCCGTCAGTCCTCCTTCAGAGGATTCCTTCCCCTTGTATACACCGAAATGCAGTGAAAAAAAAGCGGTGGGGTCCGAATCGGTCGTTGCCGCCGAGAAAAAAACGGTCCGAGTGCTGTTCTTTTCGTTTTGCTCCATGAGTAACTGTTCAGGAGTACCCCATCTTTGCACGGTCAGGCCGCCCGGCATACCGACCGCGTATAGTCTGGTCAACCCGCCTGCACAAATATGGGGCACTCCTGAACAGTTACAGACTCAGGTTATGCATACATTTTGCTGCTACCTGAATAGTCACCTCCATGATAGACAAATACTCTCTGCGCGACCTCTTTGTGTACTGTTTGCACGGAGGTAAACAGCAGCATGGAATCGATATCTGGAGCTGCAGGGGCGAATATGGTCAGAATACGGTTATTTTAGGTTGAATTTGATGGATGGATTTTGTAATGATGTAAAATTCAACTTTCTTCAATTCTAAATTTTTTGAACTGATCGATTTTTTGAATATTTCCATTTTCTGGAGGAACCTGATGGATACAATTTTTACATCCAGTATTTTTGATACGGAAACCATTGAACTGGCCGGGACAAAAGAAACTATTGTTCGCGGTGGTCGGGATAAATTCGGCCTGCTTCCCCGGGCCTTTGCCGGTATCGGGCAGATCGGGGTTATCGGCTGGGGTTCACAGGGCCCTGCCCAGGCCCAGAATCTTCGTGACTCCCTCGAAGGAACCGATATCCAGGTCAAGATCGGCTTGCGGGAAGGCAGCTCATCCATGGCTTCCGCCCGTGAAGCCGGTTTCACCGAGGACAGCGGAACCCTGGGCGAGATGTATGCGGTTATTGCCGAGTCTGATATGGTTATCCTGTTGATTTCCGATGCCGCCCAGGTTGAAAATTATAAAAAGATCTTTGCCGCCATGAAAGACGGGGCTACTCTGGGTCTCTCCCACGGCTTTCTGCTCGGACACCTGGAGAGTGTCGGCGAATACTTTCCCAAGAATCTGAATGTTATAGGTGTCTGTCCCAAGGGCATGGGACCTTCTGTTCGTCGTCTGTATGTACAGGGCAAAGAGATTAACGGTGCCGGTATCAACTGTTCCTTTGCCGTGGAGCAGGATGTGGACGGTAAGGCCTTAGAACAGGCCCTGGGATGGGCCGTTGCCGTCGGTGCGCCCTATGTGTTCAAGACCACGCTCGGCTATGAGTATCGTTCAGATATCTTCGGTGAACGATCCATCCTGCTGGGGGCCGTGCACGGTCTTTCCGAGGCCATGTACCGACGGTTGGTCATGGAGCAGGGAATGGGTGAAAAAGAGGCCTTTGTTGCCACGGTTGAAAATATCACCGGCCCGCTTTCCCGTACCATTTCCCATGACGGCATCATTTCCGTCTATAACAATCTCGATGATGAGGGCAAGGCGGTTTTTGAGCGGATGTATTCCGCCTCCTATCATCCCGCCTTTGATATCCTGATGGAAATCTATGACGAAGTTTCAAGCGGTAACGAGATTCGTTCCGTTGTCATGGCCGGACGACGATTTGACCGCTACCCCATGGGCAAGATCGACGGAACCAGGATGTGGAGGATCGGTGAGCAGGTTCGAGCTGAACGCTCGGGTGAACCCACCGTCAACCCGGAAACCGCAGGGCTTTACTGTGCGGTTATGATGGCCCAGATCGACCTGCTGATCGAGAAAGGCCATTGTCTGAGCGAGGTCTGCAATGAGTCGGTTATCGAGGCGGTCGATTCCCTGAACCCGTATATGCATTTCAAGGGTGTGGCCCACATGGTCGACAACTGTTCAACAACGGCCCGGCTCGGTTCCCGTAAGTGGGCGCCGCGTTTTGATTATAATATCATGCAGCAGGCCCTGGTTGATTATGACAATGGTGTGTCGGCAAATACCGAACTGGTTGATGCCTTTAAAAAGCACATGATTCACGATGTCCTGGCCACGGTTGCGACCATGCGTCCCTCGGTGGACATCTCTCTGACCGAATAAGAGCCTTGGTAACCGGGATCAGGGAGTAGACGTTCCCTGATCCCGGCTCCACTGAACCCTATATTTTGAAACCGGATTTTCTCTCCTATATACAGGATCATGTGGTCCTGGCCGACGGCGCGCTGGGCTCCTATCTCTTTGAGCGTGGTGTTGAGCGCGGCCGTAACCTTGACCTGTTGAATCTGCAGGCCCGGGAGACGATTTTCAGTGCCCATGAAGAATATATCCGGGCCGGCAGTCAGCTGATCGAGACCAACACCTTTGGTGCCAACCGGTTCAAATTGACCGAGGCAGGGGCTGAGGATCAGGTCCGGGAAATAAACCGTGCCGGTGCCGAAATTGCAGCCAAGGCTGCGGGGCATCAGGTCTATGTTGCCGGTTCCATCGGCCCGTCCGGGATTACCTTTCCCTTTGATGAGGATGAGATCACCTTAGATGAGGTCCGCGAGGGTTTTCGCGAGCAGGTTCGGGGACTGGCCGAAGGCGGAGCCGATGTCCTGATTATCGAAACCTTTTCCAATCTTGACGAGATTCTGCTGGCGATTGAGGTTGCCCGGGACGAGGCACCTGAACTGCCCATTATCAGCCAGATGGTCTTTCCGGCCCGGGCAAGGACCGTACGCGGTGATGACGCCCTGACCTGTGGACGCATGATGCGGGAGGCGGGTGCGGTTGTGGTCGGCACCAACTGCGGCCGTGGTATCGATGCGATGGTAACCGCCGTCCATCAAATGTCTTCCCTTGCCGGTGAGGGGACAGCGCTGTCGGCCTTTCCCAATGCCGGGATGCCGGAAATGGTGGGCGGCAGGACCATATATCCGGCTCAGCCGGGATATATGGCGGCCCGGGCCCGGGAAATGATCAAATTTGGAGTCCATCTGATTGGTGGTTGCTGCGGTACCACCCCGGCCCACGTCCAGGAGTTTCGTTCCGCCCTGCGCATCAAACCGGTGCGAATCCGGGGCGAACGCATTGCCGTCAGCAGCAGGGAAGATGTCCAGGCCGAGGTGAAGTTCAAGACCGGCGGGTTCCTGGCCGGATTGAACCGTGAGCGACTGCCGATTATTGCCGAGCTGGATCCGCCGACCCATCTGGATGTGGAACCGGTTTTAAAAGGAGCTGAAGCGCTGGCTGCAGCCGGAGTCGACGCTGTTTCCCTGGGTGAAAATCCGTTGGCTATCCTGCGAACCGGGAACCTGGGAATGGCATCACTCATTCGCAGGCGGACCGGTATTCAGGCGATTATTCATCAGACCGGCCGTGATCTCAATGCGCTGGGCCTTCAGTCGAGGATGATGGAAGCGCATCTGCTCGGAATCGAGGCGGTGCTGGCCGTGAGTGGAGATTCTGCCAGCGGTACGGACCAGCCCGGGGTGAGCGGGGTCTTTGACCTGCGTTCCGAGGGCCTTATCCGGATGCTGGCCGGGTTGAACCGCGGTGTGAACATGGCCGGACGTTCAACCAGGCAGGAGACCAGCTTTTCCATTGGCGCCGCTTTTAGTTTCCGCCCCTCGAACCCGGGCCTGCAGATCGGCCGGCTGGAGAAAAAAGCAGGACTTGGCGCTCGTTTTGCCATGACCCAGCCGCTTTTTTCGGTGGAGGTCGTGGAGCAGATGATGGAGCAGGTCAGCCATATTGATATGCTGATTTTTCCCGGAATTTTTCCCCTGATCTCCTCAAGAAATGCCGAATTTCTTCATAATGAGGTTCCGGGGATTTCGGTACCGGAAGAACTGCGCAAACGACTTGCCGCCTATGATGAGGTCGGCGATCAGCGCAAAGTCGCGCTCGAATACACCGGGCAGTTGATTGAAGATATCCGTCCCTTTATCCATGGCCTGTACCTGATCAGCCCGCTGAATAAATGGGATATAGTGGTTGACTTTGTCCGCCGGGTTCGGCAAGAAGAAGCAACCTGAACAGATATTCCGGCGGATTTCCGGTTCGCTGGATATATAATTTTTCTACGCCGGCCTGGCCGGTTCAAGGAGAAATACATGTCTACACATCTTTTTACCTCTGAATCGGTTTCCGAGGGGCATCCCGATAAGGTTGCCGATCAGATCTCCGATGCCATTCTTGATGCCATCCTTACACAGGATATCCATGCCCGCGTTGCCTGTGAATCCCTGGTGACCACCGGTCTGGCAATGATTGCCGGAGAAATCACCACCTCGGCCTGGGTCGATATGCCCAGTGTTGTCCGGGAGACCATCCGTGAAATCGGCTACAACTCTTCGGATATGGGCTTTGACTGGCAGTCCTGCTCGGTTCTGACCTCCATTGACAAGCAGTCGGCCGATATTGCCCAGGGCGTTGATGAGGGCAAGGGCCTGGATCTGGATCAGGGTGCCGGTGACCAGGGCCTGATGTTTGGTTATGCCTGTGATGAAACCGATGTCCTGATGCCGATGCCTATAACCTACGCCCACCGGCTGGTGAAGCGGCAGGCCGAAGTACGCAAGGCCGGTCTTTTGCCCTGGCTGCGGCCGGATGCCAAGAGTCAGGTTACTATTCAGTATGAGGATAATGTGGCCAAACGGATCGAGGCGGTGGTCCTTTCCACCCAGCACGGTCCGGATGTGCCCTATGCCGATTTGAAGGAAGGCGTGCTTGAGGAAATCATCAAACCAATCCTTCCGGCCGATATGCTGGACGGCAACACCAAATATTTTATCAACCCCACCGGCCGCTTTGTTATCGGCGGCCCGGTTGGTGACTGCGGGGTGACCGGCCGCAAGATTATCGTTGATTCCTACGGCGGTC
>DRKH01000208.1 GCA_011051825.1 Desulfobulbus sp. | reverse complement strand
GGGAAAATCCGAACCGGTTGCAAGCGTTGCTCCAAACTCTCCTGTCCATGATATGATTGCTCGGATAGAGGCAGACAAGACCAAGAAACAACCGCAGCCGGCTGCACAAGCGGATACACGGGTTGTGCCGCAGAAGACAAAGAAACCCGCCGCGACTCCGAAATCCGTCTCTGAGCCCCCTGCATCTGCGTTGCAGCAAGCCGAACCGGCTGCAACCGTTGATGAGGGATCTCCGGTTCATGATATGATTGCTCAGATTGAGGCCGATGACACTGCAGCGCAGCCGCCGGCTGTCGAGCGGGACCGGGATTTTGCTGCAGAGAACAAGGCCGGTCTCCCTGAATCAAGCGGACCGGTTGTCAACACTTCTGCAGCTTCATCGCCACGGGATAAGCAGGGTGACAGTGACCAACCCGCAGCACAACCCGCAATACAACCTACCGTAGAGCCTGCAACAGAGCCTGCAGCGCAATCTGCAGGCTCTGAGCCCGTTGAACAGCAGGTCGGACAACGCCCTGAGTCGAAGGTTGCCGACCAGCCGGTGAAAGAGCAGCCCGAAGATACACCGTCGGCTGCAGCTGATAGCGCTGGGCCTGCTGCTGTTGAAGGGGCGGCCGGTACCGGGCAACCCGTTGCCGGCGGTCTCGTCTACACCGTTGAAACGCCACAGATGGCAGCCGTAAAGCAAAAGGCCCTGATAGAGCGGTTGCTTGATGAGGATCGTTGCGTGGAGTGTGATCTGGCTGGAGTTGATCTCTCCGGCAAGCGACTCAAGGAGGTCGATCTGGAACGGGCCAATCTGGAGGGGGCAAACCTGGAGAATGTGAACCTTTCCGGAGCCAATCTCAAAGGCGCAAATTTTTCCGGAGCCAACCTGAAGAATGCGGATCTCAGCGATGCGGATCTGTACCGGGCGGATTTTTCCGGTGCCGATCTGACCGGGGCCGACCTGAGCGAGGCCCTGGTCGATTCGGCGAATTTTTCAGGGGCGGTCGGTGTTTCGCTGGCCGGGGCGGTCCAGGAAGACTGAAAATGATTATTCAGGTCAAGCTGATAAATATCCTTGACATGGGCCTGTAAATTCGATAACTATAAAAGCTTGTAAAAAAAATAATTGATCTGCCTCGCAAGGGGTCTATAAAGGAGTTTTTCTATGGCTAATCATAAATCAGCAATCAAAAGAGACCGCCAGTCCAAAGTGCGTCGTCTGCGGAACCGCATGTATAAGTCCAAGATGAAAACCGTGATTCGACGTGTGGAAGAGGCATTGGTTGCCGGAGCGGAAGATCAGGCCAAAGAGGCCTTGGCCCTTGCCGTACCTGTTATTCAGAAGACTGCGGCCAAAGGTACCATTCATAAAAAAAATGCTTCCCGTAAGGTTTCCCGTTTGACCAGGAGAGTGAACAGGATGCAGCCCCTTGGCTGAGGAGTTGTTACGAAATAATCTTTACAATCTTGCTTGTCTTTTCCCTCATACTCTTCGCTGCTAAAACAGTTACATAGCGCTGCTATGCGTCTGTTTTACCAACTCGATTATGAGAGAAAATCCTGCGCAATATTTGTAAACTTTATTTCTGCACAAGTCCTAAGGGAGCCGCTTTTTCACTTCTCCATTGTGAACATGTGTATAAGCCATGGGAGCCGTCAGCTTCCATGGCTTTTTTTTGTTTTTCGTAACTGTTCAGGAGCACCCCACGGAGTCTACGCTCGAAGTCTGCGCTTATCTACCTCTCTGCACGGTCAGGCCTGATTCACATAGGAATCACTATAGTTCACAGGCCTGATTGCACAGCTATGGAGCACTCCTGAACAGTTACAGGTGGTGGTTGGACTAGTTCTCTGCCCCTGCCTGAATAGTTACTGTTTTTCAAGACCGGCGAAACCGCTCGATACGTCGGTTGTACCAGTGCGTGCCATTGAGCCCTGACATCAACGTTTACATACCCTGCAGCCATGTACTTACCGGATCTTGAAAGTTTTACCGGCATGATCAGTCGTTCCGGCCTTATTCCCGTGTATCGAACAATTATTGCCGATCTGGACACCCCGTTAACCCTGTTTGCCAAGGTTGCCGGAGACAGGGAGCACGCCTTTCTCTTTGAATCCATGGAAGGGGGAGAAAAATGGGGCAGATACTCCTTTATCGGCCTTGATCCTCTGGTCACCTTTACCAGCCGGGGCGACAATGTTTTTTTGAGCAGAGCCGGCCAGGGCAGAGAACCTGAGCAGATTTCAGGTTGCAATCCGCTTGATGAATTGAAACGACTGCTCCAATCGTTTAATACCGCTGATCTTCCCGGACTTCCTAGGTTTTACGGCGGTGCGGTTGGTTTTCTCGGCTATGATATGGTCCGTTTTGTTGAGGAAATACCAAACCGGCACCCCGGGCTAAGCTTTCCCGAGAGTGCCTTTATGATTCCACGGCTGGTACTGATCCATGACGCTGTCCAGCAGACCCTGACCATTGTCTGTAACCTGGAGGCGGATACAGAGCTGTCTGCAGGTGAGTTGTATGCCCGGGGCTGCCGCCGAATAGACGAAGTCGCCCACCGCCTGCAGCAACCCGTCGGACCAATGCAGACGACAGGAACATCTCCTCACCGGTTTACCTCCAATATGAAAGAGGATGAATTTACCGCCATGGTCGAAAAGGCCAGAGAGTATATTCTTGCCGGAGATATTATTCAGGTCGTGTTGTCCCAGCGTTTTCACACCAGAACCAATATCGATCCCTTTGTGCTCTACCGCGCGCTCCGCCACATCAACCCCAGCCCGTACCTGTTTTATGTCCGTCACGAAAAGAGCATTCTTATCGGCTCTTCTCCGGAAATCCTGGTGCGGCTGGAGCAGGGTGATATCGAGTTGCGGCCCATTGCCGGAACCAGGAAGCGCGGCAAGACCGAAGCGGAAGACCTGGCCCTTGAGCAGGAACTCCTGGCCGACCCCAAGGAGCGGGCTGAACATCTGATGCTGGTCGATCTCGGCCGCAACGATGTTGGAAGAGTTGCAGCCTCGGGAACCGTCGAGGCCAGAGACCTGCTGGTGATTGAGCGCTATAGCCATGTCATGCACATCGTGTCCGGTGTGCACGGTAAACTGGCTGCGGGTAAAGATCAGTTTGATGTCATGAAGGCCTGTTTTCCTGCCGGTACCGTCAGCGGCGCACCGAAAATCAGGGCCATGGAAATAATTGATGAGCTGGAAGTCGAGCGTCGCGGACCCTATGCCGGTGCGGTTGGCTATTTTGGTTTTTCAGGCAACATGGATTTTTGTATTACCATTCGTACGTTTATTCTGCACGAGGATGATGAAGACGGGAGAGATCTGTATATTCAGGCCGGAGCCGGAATTGTTGCCGATTCAGATCCCGGGAAAGAATATGAAGAAACCCTGAATAAGGCCAAAGGGCTCCGCCGGGCGGTGGAGCTGGCAGAACAGGGTTTTTAGCAACAGGAAGATGATTCGTCACAGCTGTCCCGTCTTTGTACGGTCGCACCCGCCCGTAGAGGGGGGGCGGCTACCAGGAGCGCCTGTGAGGTTTACAACTTCAAGCATGTAAAAGCGGGAAGTTGTCAGCCGTCTGATGAGATGCACGGGAGAGGGTGCCTGGAGAATTTTTTTTATTTGGTCCGGTTGGTAAAAAATTATGTTAGTTATTATAGATAATTACGATTCTTTTACGTTCAATATTGTTCAGACGCTGGCCACCGCTCCACCAGGTGCGAGCGGGAACTGGCAGCCCCCTGAGATCCAGGTTTTTCGGAACGACAAGATAACCGTGGCCGAAATTGCTGCGCTTGACCCGGACCGACTGCTTGTCTCGCCGGGCCCCTGTACACCGAGCGAGGCCGGAATATCCATAGAGGCCATTTCCTATTTCAGCGGCAAAATACCGATACTCGGTGTCTGTCTAGGGCATCAATCCATCGGTGAGGCCTTTGGCGGTAAGGTAATCAGGGCAGGGCGGGTCATGCACGGTAAGACCAGCCCGATCCATCACGATGGTAAAGGCGTGTTTACCGGGCTCGACAACCCCTTTGCCGGTATGCGCTATCATTCGTTGATTGTAGAAGAATCCAGCCTGCCCGATTGTCTGGAACCCACCGCCCATTCCGACCAGGGAGAGTTGATGGGGCTTCGTCACCGCAAGCTGGCCGTTGAAGGGGTCCAGTTCCACCCCGAATCCATCATGACCGAGATCGGTATTACCCTGCTCCATAACTTTCTTCGGGATGATTATCCCGATCTGCTCCGCGGCTAGTACCG
>DRKH01000207.1 GCA_011051825.1 Desulfobulbus sp. | reverse complement strand
TCCTCATTATTGTATTATTGTATTAATGTTTCTGAGTAGGTACAAGGTTCAGCTTTTCCATGGTCAGGGACAACGTCGTCTGTTTCTCCGAACTGTAGAACCCCATGGATTTGGTGGGTTCGAAACGCTCTTTGTTCTTCAGCTATGGTCTCCCCCGTATCAGGTTGAGGATTGTTGGTCATCTGGTGTATGTCAGGCGTAGCCGGTGACCGTGCAATACCATCCCGGCAAGTGGGTCCTGGTACTCAGCCCTTCATTATCAAGTCGCCTGTCAGTTCCATTTGTTCATTAAAATCAAAAATATGGGGGGTTCCGGTGGCAATTTCATATTCAAGGATCTGTTGAGGCGACATCTGCTTGATGTGCATAACAATAGAGCGAAGTGAATTTCCGTGTGCCGATACCAGAATCCGTTTGTTTTTGCGTAGATACGGGAGGATGTGGCTGTTAAAATAAGGAAGAGTTCGGGCAGCCGTCATTTCCAGGCTTTCTCCTCCCGGCGGAGGAACATCATAGCTGCGTCGCCACAAACGGACCTGTTCGACCCCGAACTTTTCTCTGGCCCTGTTCTTGTTCATCCCCTGCAGGTCTCCATAATAACGTTCGTTGAGCTGTTCGGAGATATGAATTTTTAATTGGTTCTGATCGGTTTCATCTGCAGTGTAATGCTCATACCATGATGAATTTTTTTCGTGAACACAAAGATATTTTTCGGCGTGTCGGTTGTGTTGAAGGATTTCATACAGGGTATCCTGCGCTCGGATCAATGCCGAGGTAAAGGCGGCATCAAAACATTCTTCGGCTAAGAGTTCTCCGGCTTCCCGGGCTTCCGCAATCCCCTTGCCGGTGAGAGAGACATCTACCCAGCCGGTAAAACGGTTCTGCTGGTTCCAGATGGATTCACCATGGCGAACCAGAATTAAGCGTCCCATATCTCAGTTTCCTTTATTTGAAAATCGGCGCGGAGCGCCTGGATGCTGCGCAGCACCGCTGAGCGGTGCTGCAAGAGCGAGTTCCAGGCTATTTTCATAATTCGTTGTGGCCGGGGCCGAAAAATCTGGTCCAGCCTGCTGGTTTATAACTTATGCTGGAGTTTTAGAAGGTTACCATTTTTTCATTCTCTATTCTCCATGTTGCTCTGCTTTCTTTAACTTCCAGCCGATGGTAACAAGGACAAACCCGTCGAAGAACAGGCTGATGCCGATATATATTCCAATCAGCCATATGGATGTTACCGGCCCACTGATTAGAAATAAAAACGCCAGAATGAGCGAAGTAACTCCATTGAAGGTCATCCAGCCCCAGCCTTTTCCCGGATGAATGGCCTTGGCGAGGGAAAAACTGCCAAAGGCATCCATCATCAGATAAATTGCCAGGAGCAGGCTGACAGCGGCTATGCCGGTTAAAGGGTAAAAGATGATTAGACAGCCGCAGAGAATCAAAAGAAACGGTTTTAACCAGTCCAGGAAATTTTTCGGACTGTATCGGAAGGTATGAAGTGCCCAGACAATACCGGCCGTCAGCAGCAGCCAGCCGAAAAAAAGAGCTGTCCCCAGGGCCAGTATGGCCGGAAGAATTATCCCGGTCATGCCGAGGAGGATAAGGACAATTCCGGTGATCAGGGTATATTTACCAAATGATGGAATTTCACGCTTGGTTAACATCGTATCGGTCATGTTCTTTTCTCCTTAAGAAAGGGCAGGGAGGCCGGGTACCCTCACTGCCGGGTGAAAAACAGAGTTAGCCCCTTGGCCGGTTACGTCATAGCCGTCAAGCTAAGAATAAATGTCATTGGCAGAAGCAAAAAAGTTGGGCATTGCCCACCAAAAAAAGCTGCCGAACCCCATGCACTCTATATGCAGCAACGTCCTTCCGGCGAAGCAGCTATTATTATAACCCACTTTCTGCTGGTGGGCGGTGCCCATCCTACACAAAACCGGTTTATCTTTTTACCACCAATCGCCCGCAGGTAAGCGTAGACTCCGGGGGCGGGCTACGTGGCGCAATCGATTGATATATCATCGTATTCTCCTCAGCTTGACGGCTGTGCCCGGTTACGTGTCCGCCCGGGGAAGGAGTGTTTGTCGGAACGAACAATAGGGTGTTTTTATGAGTAGTTCTGCCACTCAGGTCACAGAAATGTTTTTTTTTGCTATTTTTCCAGGACTTCAATAAACTCGACTCCATTTATCAACCATTTCCGTTCTGTTTTTTTCAGATCAACCTGCACCTCCCGGACGTCGGCAAAATCTTCCTTTTCCTTGCCCAGCTTGCCAAGCAGGCGCATGGTCAACAGTGCTTTTGCTCTCCCCTCAACAGGAAACTCTATACTCATATCGTAAAAGGAGACATCCAGCACGCCAAAAGCATTTCTGGCCATGGTGATGCGATCCATGATCTCCTTGCGGCTGTAGCTGCCCTCGAGCCTTGGATTTTTGATCGTAAGGGTGCAGGTGTCGGCAAAGAGCTGGCCGATCTTGGCGGATTTTGCCAGGGACGCCAGGGTTGGCTCGTCCTGTTGCTTGGAGGCGTACTGGCTGAGCCGGTTCAGCTGTTTTTTCACCTCCTTCTCCTGGTTGGGAAACAGAACAAAGATCAGTCCGACAGCAAGAACAGTTGCGATAAAAATAAAAAGAAGTCTGTTACCGGTTGTCACAGGATGTCTCCGGAAATCCAATGGAATATTGTTTTTACATGATTACGTGCAAAGCTCAGCTTTTCCCAAATCAGGTATAGCATCGCTTGTCTTGAAATTACTGTTTGATGACCCGTACCGCATCGGCAATTACATAGCCGCCGCTCTCATTGTCTATGTCGACCGTCAGGGTTGACCCTGCCGTCAGGGCCGGAACCGTGCACAAGACGTTGAACCGGCCGCCGTTAAGCCGCTGATCAACAGGGCTGCCGCAATCCACCGGCGTATTGCCGTTTACCGAGTAGCGGTATTGCACACCGGCTGCACGGTTCGGGTATGACGGCCATTGGCCGGCGATTTCGTAGTTGCCGTTTCCGCTGATGAGATAGGTCCAGGTGGCTGATTTTGTCCCCTTGCTGTTGTTCTGATCATGCAGGTAATTACTGCCATAGAACCCGGAAGTTGATGAGGACGTTGTCCAGCTGCCGACAGTGCTGAACCCGATGTCGCTGTTGTCGCAGATAGTGGCCGGGCAAACCGTTCCACTGACAGGTTGGACGCTCACCGTTTGGGTCAACTGGTTGGTCGTATTCTGATCATCGGTGACCTTCAGGATCACGACGGTGTAACTGCCGGCCACGGAATAGGTATGGGAGACAAGTTGGCCGCTGTCGACGGCACCATCGCCAAAATCCCAGTTGTAGGCGGTAATGGTTCCGTCCGGATCACTTGATGCGCTTGCGTCAAAGTCGATGCGCAGGGTTTCATTGGCCTGACTGAAGCTGAATGCGGCAGTCGGCGGAGCACTTGTACCCGCCCATTGGGCCTGTACGGCATCGGCGATGACATAGCCGTCGCTCTCATTGCGTACATGCACCGTGAGTATTGATCCTGCGGTCAATGCCGGAGCCGTACACAGGGCGGTGAACCCACCTCCGTTAAAGCGTTGATCCACAGGCAGGCCGCAATCAACCAGCATGCCGCCATCTACCGAGTATCTGTACTGGACATCGGTGGCACGGTTAGGATTATCCGTCCATCGGGCAGCGATTTCGTAATTTCCGTCCGTTCCGACGAGATAGGTCCAGGTGGCTGATTTTGTCCCCTTGCTGTTGTTCTGATCATGCAGGTAATCACTGCCGTAAAAACCGGGGCTGGATGAAGATGCCGACCAGCTGCCGATGGTGTTGAACCCGGCGTCGGTGTTGTCGCAGATTGCGGCCGGGCAGGCCACCGTACCGATGGACTCCACCATCACCATCCGGGTCAACTGGTTGGTCGTATTCCGGTCATCGGTGACCATCAAGGTTACGGAGTAGATACCGGCGGTGGAATAGAGATGGCTGACAAGCCGACCGCTGCCGACGGTACCGTCGCCAAAGTCCCAGTCGTAACCGGCAACGGTTCCATCGGGATCACTTGACGCGCTTGCGTCAAAGTCGATGCGCAGGGTTTCGTTCGCCTGGCTGAAGCTGAATGCGGCAGCCGGTGGAGCACTTGTGCCCGCCCATTGGATTTGTACCGCATCGGCGATCACGTAGCCGGCGCTATCATTACGTACACGTACCGTGAGCGTTGATCCGGCGGTCAGAGCCGGAGCGGTACACAAGCTGTTGACCCGGCCTCCGTCAAGGCGTTGATCCACGGGCAGGCCACAATCTACCGGCGTGCCCCCGTCCACCGAGTACCTGTACTGGACATCGGCCGCACGGTTTGGATTTTCCGCCCATTGGCCGGCGATTTCGTAATTGCCGTCCACGTCGATCATGTAGGTCCAGGTGGCTATCTTGCCACCTTTGGTCTTGTTCTGATCATGCAGATAGTCGCTGCCGTAGAAACCGGCGCTTGAGGAGGAGATTGACCAGCTGCCGACCCTGTCGAACCCAATATCACCATCGTCACAGATTGCCGCCGGACAGACCATCCCATCGGCGGGTTGGGTGAAGCTCGAATCGAGATCATGTCCGGAGTTGTTGTTCCAGTTGACGAAGTCCAGCGGCGTGTCACAGGACCAGCCGCTCCAGCAGAACGGGGTAGGATTTGTGCTGTAATAGGTGTTGTTGTTGATGATGTGGGGCGGGCTGGACGGCCCCAGACCGTTGAACACGGAGACCAGCTTCTGGTTCAGGCTTGCCTCCATGACATTGTTTTCCACGGTACAGCTTGAGGCATTTTCACCAAAGGAAGTATAGAATAACATCTGGGCTGTCTCCCAAGACGGCTTACCGTTATAGCGCAGAATGTTTCCGGCAATCCGGTGCCCTTTGCCGGAAACAGCAATGCCGGCAAGCGAATTGTTTTCAATGATATTTTTTTCAAGAACTACCGGTTTGACGGCAGGGTCATTTCCCCCTTCGATCATGATGCCGCTGCTTCGTAATTCCCTGGAGCCGCCCTCTTTAATGGTATTGGACAAAACAGTGTTGCCGCCTCCCACAAACAGAGAATATATTCCGGCCGAATCATAGGCCAATGCGTTGGCCCCTATGATAGTATTGTCTGATAATTCGTTGTTCTCTACGGTGTAGCCCAGCGAGGGCGCGTCCGTATTGAGGCTGATTCCGGATGAACCGGTATTGCTGATGAAATTGCCGCGTATGATGTTGTCGAGGCAATAGGGTGTCACCGGTTCTCCATAGATTCCGATACCTACCCGTAATGTAGAATCCACCACATTGTTTTGAATAATATTGTTTTGTGATCGGTTCAGCAGAATGCCGGTTTTATATGTGCGGGCACCAATTTTTGATACATGCATGTTTTCCACAACCGAGTTTTCGGTTCCCCGGATAAAAACACCCAGGTCCTGGAACCCCTGAACGGTAATATCCTGTATGTTGAGAAAACTTTTGCCATTGGTATAAATCCCCGTGAACAACCTTGCAATTTGTACGTCAAGGGCGTTGGGGTCCGTATCGGAATAGAGATAAACTGACTGGGTCTGGTCGTCCCAATACCAGTGCCCGGGTTCGGATAAACCGTCCAGACTGGTTATGACCGTCGGGGTGCCGAGGGGATCGGACCATTTTTCCTCAATGCCGTTTGCGTTGAGTTGACGGACATATTCATTTTTTGTCGGATTTATGGTGAAGAACGTAATCCCGGAAACCGTATTGGCTTTTTTTGAGGTGACCCAGAAACTGGTATAGAGACCATCCGTCTGCAGGAGAATGGCCCCTTTGTTCAAGGCCGCCGGAACCGCTGTGCTGAACTCAAGGGTTGTAATCGACGGTTTTGCCCGACCTTTATACACAAGCAACCCGGGGTCGGCACTTAATGCTGGCTGAATGGTTCTGTAGATGTTGCCCTGCACCTGTTGCCAGACTGTCGATTCGGCATAGGTTCCATCAAGAATGGGCCGATATCCTGAACCATAGGCCCCGAAGGTTACAGGCTGGTTGACGTCGCCGGACGATGGAACGACAAGGGACTCATGCCAGCGTTCACCACGTTTCAACAGTACCCGGTCGCCGGGAGCAAAACTTGCGCTGTTTACCTTGTTGATGGTTTTCCAGGCGCTTGCAGGGGATGTACCGACAAAACCGTCATTACCGCCGGTGGCGTCCACATAGTATGTGGCGGCCCGGAGAGTATTGGGCAGCAGCAGGACAACGAAGAGAAAGAGTATCCGACAGCCGGTAGTTCTGCAGGATTCGTACAGCCGGTTTTTGGTAGAGAAAATTGGTGTTGAGCTGTCCATTTTGTGATCTCCTGAGTTGTCCGGGGTGCTGAAAATTAACAGCTGTATTGTATACTCATTGGTTTTTGGGTGCCGGCTGTCAAGGGCAAAGATTGTAACGGCCTGTAAATGAGGCCTAATCAATCCGGGGAAAAGTGTTCTTTGAGGCTGAGGCCGACGCAAGATAAAAGGCCGTCCAGGTTATCGTAAGGAGCGGAACCAGGGGCATGAAATACTTCTCCCACAAAAAATAGGACCAGGGCAGAATAAGAAGAAAACAAATCAGGGACAGGTGGATGGCAAAAATTATGTCATATGTCCGGTTCTTAACCCGGTGATACAGGTCTTTCACCACAAATACCAGGATTGGAATACTGATCGTAAATAAGATCCAGAAAATGTATTGCTCCGCCACCGGCCCGACCAGGAGCTGGGTATACTTGTGGAAAAAACCAACCGTAAAAAAAGAGGCGTTCACCGCTGCGGGACATGGCCTGACC
>DRKH01000206.1 GCA_011051825.1 Desulfobulbus sp. | reverse complement strand
GGTAGGGGCAGAGAACTAGCCCAACCACCACCTGTAACTGTTTAGGAGTGCTCCATATCTGTGCAGTCAGGCCTGTGAACTATAGTGATTCCTATGTGAATCAGGCCTGACCGTGCAGAGATGGGGTGCTCCTGAACAGTTACCCTATAGATAACTCAAACCAAAACATCGACTCTCGTTATCATACCAGGCCACCTTGGCCCCGATCCAGACCGGCGTGCCGCCGTCAATGGGACATAACACCATCATTTTCTGCCCTTTGTCGAGCATGAGACTTTGCCGACAACTGATTTTCATCCCCGCCATACCCGCATCCTTAATTTGTCCGAGATACCAGGACGAAGGGCCGCGTCCACTTTTTGGTGAAAAGGACACGGCATGATGCAGGGGCCTACGTTCGAACCGGCGACGTTCAATGGAAGGAGCTCTGGTTTGCACGCTTGCTGTTTTTATGTAGAGAAAGAACGGAAACTGCCGGTTTGAAGTTGCTCTAAATCGACAATAATCCACTCGAAGAACTATCGATTTTCCAGCTGTTTCCAAGCGACGAGGCCGACCAGGCCGGTTCCGAATAACAGCATGGTTGCAGGTTCCGGCACAGGGGAAGGGCTATTTGACGAGTATGTAATATTATCAAAGGATAATCCGGACCAATTGCGGGACTGTTGTCCAAACGAAAACGGTGTTCCCGCCGCAAGTGTTCCATTATCCTCTATCAGCCCAAAGAAACCTGAATCACCTGGAGTCCCGAGATCATAAGTCATGCCGTTGTAACTAAAGGTAGAGTGATCCCAATCCTGATTGCCCTCCGCCTTATACGTAAAACCAAAGGCGGTTATATCCGCATCGAAGATGACTTTTAATGCAGCGTTATTATCATAACTATTCATATAAACATCATGATTACCGCTTTGTTCGCGAACTTCCGCCAAATAAATACCGGTACTGGTGGCATCAATGGTAAAATCACCAAAATCGCGCAAATATCCAGGGTTGCCACCATAACTCGGTGAACGAATGTATCCGGCTGTATCCGACTCAAAATCATATACAGTTGTCGTCCCGGCATTGGCCAGAAAACTGGCTGAATCATGATACACAACAAAAGTTGCTTGGGCCATACTGGTTATTCCCATCAAAAACGCTCCCATCACCAGCCCTACTGCTATTTCTTTCCTCATTGGTTTTTATCCCCAGACTTTTTTGTCGCTCAAGAATGACATTTCGCAAAACAATTCCCGCTTTCGGGAAAGCAAGGGCGATGCCATTTTTCTTTTATTTTTTAGGCCATAATCTCGGCAGATTATGAAGATGCTCTTTTCCGGAACAAGCAACTGAAGAACCACTTTGGTGCATATGCACCACCAAAAAGGTTGAAATGCACCGGTACGGGTGAGGGGTTCAGCTTGAATGAAATCAGGGATAACATCGCTCGGTAACCGCTACAGGATTTGATATAAAATCCACCTGTTGCCCGGAAAGGTTCTCTATATTTAATCCCGCCAAGCGATGGTATCCCTTGTTTCTAAGGATTGATGGCAATCAGATAAACCAGCATGGCCAGAGGGCAGAACTAACAACGAAAACAATCTGTTCCGGAAAGTTGTTGTTTACCCGCAGAGCGGGTATGAAGCATTATGGAATAACAGAAAGTTATACTGTTTCACCGTAGAGCGGTGGAACAAGAAAGAGAGCTCTTGTAGCGCCGCTCCGCGCCGCTATACATCATTCGGCGCTCTGCGCCATTTGCGAATAAACCAGCATGGCTGGACCAAATTGGCCGGGATGGGCAACGGCTACAGCTATCAGCCTGTGTCCGGCCTTGGTGACAGCGCTGCCATGGCCTTGACCAAACCGAATCCGAAATTAGGCGTCGAGGGAGCTAGCGTGACTGAGCTGCATGTGATAATAAAAAAACTCCGTAACTGTTCAGGAGCACCCCATCTCTGCACGGTCAGGGTCAGGCCTGACTGCACAGATATGGAGCACTCCTGAACAGTTACAGGTGGTGGTAGGGCTAGTTCTCTGCCCCTACCTGAATAGTTGCAAAACTCCTTTGTCAACCTCGCCCCGGTCCGCCTGGAGGTCCAGGCCGGTGGTCCCGCCTTTGCCAGCCTCAAGCAACTGGCGGCAGAGATGGCGATAAAGCTGCCGTGACAGGGCTATCTTTTTTTCTTCTTGTCCAAATTTTTTTCAACAAACAATGAACCTTTTCTGCCGGACTATGCACACATAACCAGATGAAAAATTGGTAACTGTTCAGGAGCACCCCATCTCTGCACTGTCAGGCCTGATTCACATAGGAATCACTATAGTTCACAGGCCTGACTGCACAGATATGGAGCACTCCTGAACAGTTACAGGTGGTGGTTGGGCTAGTTCTCTGCCCCTACCTGAATAGTTACAAAAATTGTAACCTTTCATTCTGTTTAATCATTCTCAGGTAAGATTTGACCAACACAGACTGACCGTCAAACTAAATTTAATAGCAAAAGCATCATGTTAACTATTCTTGACCACCAGGAGTTCTCCCGTCAGATTCGGTCATTATGTCAGCACAGGACCATTACAATAATCCTGTCAGCGCTTTTATCCGCAACACTTGTATATTGTTCCTTTCCACCTTTGGACATGGGATGGCTGGCCTGGTTCGCACTGGTGCCCTTGATGCTCCCTCTGGTGAAACTCTCTCCCCGCACGAGCTTTCTGACCGGACTCTTTTTCGGAATGGCATTCTTACTTTCCTGTTTTTACTGGATATTCAATGTGCCGGGCTTCAGGTTCTATCATGCCGTTTTTCTTTGTCTTTATTTCAGTCTCTATCCAGCCTTGTGGTGCATGATCAGCGCCAATATATTGAAGAAATGCCCGCATTTTCCCTGGCCCATTTTTGCCGCTTCCCTCTGGGTTGTTCTTGATTACCTGAAAGCTCATGCCGGTTTCCTGGCCCTACCATGGAACACCCTGGATTTAAGCCAGCACCGGGACATCCTCCTGTTGCAGCTGGCCGCGATTACAGGCGGGTATGGGATAACCTTTATCATTGTTCTGGTCAACGCGGCCATCACGCAAATGATTCGGTATCGCTTATTCGGTCCAGGCCGTATCGCCATTGTATTTGTTCTTCTTATTCATGCTTGGGGACTTCTGGTTTGCAGACAGCCCCAGGATGGCCAACCGGTCAAGGTTGCGGTGATTCAGCCCAGCATTCTCCTCAGTGAGCGGGAAACAGCCCATGGCCGGGAGGCAGCACGAAATCGACTTGCCTCACTTTCCAGCCAGGCGGCAGCCCGGGGCGCGCAACTGGCGGTCTGGCCGGAGACGGCAATCCTGCAGCTCCCCCACCAGGAAAAGAAAATTCAATGGGTACAACACCTGAGCCAGAAAACAAATATGGCCATCCTGTCCGGCGCCTCGGTGTTTGAAAAATTTCAACGCCCACCCGCACCCGGCCGGGAGAACGGCAGGCATCACCCTTATCAGGTGTTTAACTCCGCTTTTCTTGTGGATCGCTATGGAGTTGTGTCAGCGCCCTATCACAAGCAACGGTTGGTTCCGTTCGGGGAGTACCTGCCGCTGCAACCCTTGATTCACTGGCCCCAATGGCTTGTGAAAGAGCCTCTTCCCTTAACAGCCGGTAAGGCGGCTGCCTTTTTCTCATTGTCTTCCCATATGCTGATCAGCCCCGTTATCTGCTGGGAAAACCAGTTTGCCGATCTTGTCCGTGCCATGGCCGGCGGCGGCGCGGGCATGCTTGTCCAGATCAGTAACGACAACCACTTTGGACGTTCCGCGGCCGCATACCAGCATAACCTGGCCTCTGTAATGCGGGCTGTGGAAAACAGAACCCCGGTACTGATAAGCTCCAACACCGGTCCTTCCGAGATTATCGATGCTCAAGGCCGGGTGGTGGCTTCAACAGATGAGCAATTCCGGCCCGGTCTCAGTTTTGCCGAGGTCGTGCCCAGGTACCACGGCCAGACGTTCTATACATCCTATGGCGACATTTTTATCTGGCTGTGCGGGCTGGTTGTATTGCTCATTGGAGCAGCAGCTGACAGGGTAATGGTGACAGAGCGACTAAACATTCCTGTCCGCTTCAGATAATTAACAAAAATATTTATACAAATAATGAGTTGCAACAAAACATCCAATCATCGAGGAGAACTTGCCATGACCATTTACACTGGAAAGAAACAAAGGCTGCCGGCAAAAGAAGGGGTGCCAGGGGAAAAAATATTGTTCTTTGTACTTTTCCTGTTCCTTGTTAGCGGCCTGATGCCGAGCATTGGGTTGTCAGCCTTTGTAGATAGAGAGGGGATCAAAACTCATCTGTACGACATCACATTTATGGAAAAAGGACATGCCTTCACACCCGGTTCATCCACGAGGAAGTATACCTTTACCAGTACGGCCATATTTAAATACACCTACAAAGGCAAAGATGATGGCGCCGACGTTGTCGACTTCAAGCATGAAGCGACCTGGTCGGGCAATACGCATCAACTGACCGTTCATTCAACAGAAAAACATGGATACTACTTTGACCTTGTCTATCGGTGCGGCAAACTTGATCCTTTTCTTGCCCCTGACCCTCCACAATGCCAGGAAACTTCCCGTAAGTCGAACTGGTCAGGTGCGCTCACTGATGCATGGCCCAGCTACGGCGAACTTCCACAACGGTTGTATAAGGCGATTGTGATGCGGACCTCACTGGTCTATGAAGCCATGGCCAAGTCAATGGAACCAGTGGCGCCCAAGGGTGAAATCAAGAGCCCGCCCGGTTCGGTTCTTTTGCAGGTTCGGGTAGCCGACGACCTGATGCCGGAACCCAAAACCCCAGTGTTTTTTATTATTGAAAGCAAGGATGGAAAACCTGCAAAAACACTTTCGGGAGAAGAAATTCACCAGCTGACGACCAAGTTTATCAGCGGTATTACAGCCTTTAAAACGATAAATGGACTTGCACCAGGTGTTTACAGTTTTCACCCGAAATCCGTGTCGAGCGGATTTGACGGTCCAAAAGTGTATTTCAATGTCGTTGCGAAAGCTGGTCCCGGTAAACAACCATACATAGTAAATCCCACAGAAAACAAGGAGTTTGAAGCAGGTGACAAGGTGTACATTAACGCCCTTTTCACCCAGGAAAAAGGCTTTGCCTCTTTTGATTACCAGGTGAAAAAACATGGCGAATTCAAGTCCTATGGCTCCAATAAACTAGCAATACATAATTCCATGGCCGATATACACCAGCAGTTTCCTGAAAATTATATCTACCGGGTGCGAGTGGCTGTAATGAATCAGGCATTCGACAAGGGTAACCCTGTCTGGAGTAAATGGCGATATTTCAAGGTAGGAAAAAATTTTATCCCTGGTTTCAAGAGGGGGCTCTCCATTATTTCACCGACTTTCGGCAAAACGTACACGAACAGTATCCCGATCAAGGTTGTTCTCCCGAAAAAATTGGACAAAAAAACAACCATGACCCTGAACTGGATTTGGGGATACTCCGCCCCATCCGCCCCATCCGCCCCGGCGGGACAAGTGCCGGAAACAAGTGTGCTGCCAACGAGATTTTACAGCCAGAAAATTACCGTCAAGCCGGGAGTTGATTATGCCGAGAGCAAAATGTCCGTTTCAGAACTCAAGCAACACAGAGACAAGCGTTACCCGAACCTTAAAAACAAGACAGGAGCCTATCAACTGGAGGTCGTCCTGAAAACAGAGCAGGGTATTGCCAAAGATCAGACCTGGGGTCCATTTAATATTGGTGTTCCTGGAGAAGCGGTCAATGATCAACAGGAGAAAAAAACAGGCACATTCTCCCTGGACACACCCATCTTTGTTAAGCCCGCCGAAGGACAGATCTTCATGGCCCCGGCCACTGTGGAGCTGAAGATTCTCCATGGCAAAGAAGAAGGAATCGCTACCCGACTGCAATACTCTCCCTTTTCCACAGACAAGATGGCGATTCTCCATTACCAGGACAGCAGTCTCAAGCCGGTGGCCACTTCCACCAAGGAGAGTACAACCGCTGTGACCTACCGGATCGACAAACCCGGATTCTGGCGGGTCCAGGCGACAACAACCGGCAAGCTGGCCTTTGACAGTGCGTGGCGGGCCTTTAAGGTCGATACCCTGAAGAACACAACCGCAAAGTCGGTCAACCTGGTGATGCCCCAGGCAATAACGAGCAGCAAGGCCCCGCGTATTCTGGCGCCGGCCAACCATGCCGTCTTTCAGAGAGGGCAGGAGATTATGCTGAAAATCGACACCCACGGCACCATAAAACCCTTGTCGGATGAGGTGCAGTTTAAAGATAAAAACAATAAATTTACACTGTTATATACGGGAACCGCCGGACAGTCAAAAACCGGCGGCACGGTTGAGACCCGGCTTATACTCGATGATAACAAGTTAAATTCTCTTGCCAATATCGAAGAAGGCGCAACCGAATACCGGCTCCGTGTTGCCTTTGCCCATAAGGATGAAAAAGGATTTCTTCAGCCGGAAGAATATAGCCCTTGGCTTTATGTCAAGATACTGCCAAGGCTCAAGACCCCGGTTCAAACCCCGCAGAAATCGTTTATCCCAACAAAGACCCTTTCAAGTGCTCAACTCAAAAAGGCCAAACCTGCCGGAAAAATGGCGCAAAAGAGCATCAACCCACAGCCGGAACCGCCGGGCAGGCAGTTGCGCAATATTTCAAAAAACCTTGTCATTCTGCCCCATCCCCGCAGCTTCCGGCCAGGGGCGCCAATACAGATTGCAATCAAAAATACCCCGTTCAGCAGGGTTCCCTTT
>DRKH01000205.1 GCA_011051825.1 Desulfobulbus sp. | reverse complement strand
GATGACGGATAATATTGGGGTGTTACAGATTGAGTTCCATAATGGAAAAAACTTCACATTTTCCGTCATCCCCGAGTGTGGTTATCGGGGATCCAGTATTTGGCAATACGCTGGCCTGAAGAATATTCCTGCATTTGTCGGTAAACATGCCGAAAACATCCAGAGGGCAGGTTGCTGCAGCACAAGTCTTCAGTGTTCCTGGATCCCCGCCTTCACGGGGATGACGGGTTGGGGAAGTTCTCCAGTATGAATGTCAGCGGCGCCCTGACACATCAACAACACAAAACAGAAAATGCAAAAAATGGTGCAAGTGGCCCCTGGCCAAACACCGCAGACAACCACTACCCGTCATCCCCGAGTGCGGTTATCGGGGATCCAGTATTTGGCAATGCGCCGGCCTGAAGAATGTTCCTGCATCTGCCGGTAAACATGCCGAAAACATCCCAAGGGCAGGTTGCTGCAGCACAAGTCTTCAGTGTTCCTGGATCCCCACCTTTGCGGGGATGACGGTCAGATCCGGAGGAACCAGCCGCGGAATCGCTCTGGATCCCCGCCTCCGCGGGGATGACGGATAATATTGGGTTGTTACAGGTTGAGTTCCATAATGGAAAGAACTCCACACTACCCGTCATCCCCGAGTGTAGTCCAACCTGCACGGGAATGCCGGACACCGGTTGTATTTTGTGTGTTTTCGGTAAAAGCCCTCCTTCTGCAGTAGCAATTAATGTCTTGAAAAAAAGAAAAATCGGCATGTATACTCCTTATAAAGGAAGCATACATGCCGACTGCACTGCAGTCAGATATTCACGGAGGAACAGATGGCAACAAAAAAACGACTGGGTGAACTCCTCCTTGAAACCGGATTAATCAGCCAGGAAACCCTGAACAAGGCCCTCAAACTGCAGGTCGGTGGTAACCGTCGCCTGGGCTACCTGTTGATTAAAATGAAATTTATCACCGAGGAGCAGTTACAGACCGTCCTTTCCGAACAGCTTGACCTTCCCCTTGTCGACATTCACCAAAACTTCAACCCGGAAACCAGACGGATTCTCCCGCGGTATCTCTGTAAAAAATACAATGTGCTCCCCTTAAGCCTCGATGAACATAACATCTTAAATGTCGCCATGGTCGACCCCTCCGACAGCGGAGCGGTTGACTATATCGAACAGTACACCGACAGGCTGCTCCGCCCCTGCCTTGCCTCCCACAGTGACATCGAAAAAGCCATTCCCACCTATATCCCCTGGACACTCAAAGATGTTTTCAACTCATCAAACACACAGAAACTCACCCTGTTAGCCGCAATAATTTCGTTTTTTCTGATTTCAATTACAATAGTGCAATACAACAGGGACCGTTTACGTACTCAGTACGGGATAAAACAGGTTACCGGGAACAGCGTGTCCTACCGGAACCACGACCTGAAACTGGTGTTTGACAAGTCCGGTAAGGCATCCCTGCAGGGCCGCGGGGCCCACGCCGGCGGCTCGTACGCCATCACCTTTAACGATGTAGACTCACTGAAAAATTTTATCCAGCGGAAACGTGGTGATTTTTCTACTGCCCAGCAGCAATGGCTGAAATGGGCCCTGGAAAATCAGGCCGCCAGATAGCTGAAATAAAGCCCGCACCTTCCTGAAAAATCGTACTGGCACACCCTCTGCATAGGCTAAAGGCAGCCCTCTTTTTTAAAGAGGGGCGGATAAAACCTTTAACAATGTGCACCCGGCAGATACCATGCGATTTTCACTCATACTTTCTCTCATAGCGACCCTGTTGTACTGCTCGTATTCGTATGCAACGGACTACACCTTTGAAATTGCCTGGACCATAGAAGAGGCGGCCGATCTTGAACCGGCCGGATTTCGAGTCTATGCTGTTCAGAATGATATTCAGCAAGACAAGGTCTGTGAGACTTCGGATCCAACGGCTACTTCGATGACCTGCACGGTTGACATTCCGGGAACAGAGGCCACTTTTACCCTGGTCAGTTATGCCTCTTCAGGTGTTGAAAGTGATCCATCCGACCCATTCACCATCGTATTCGAAGAAGCAGCCCCCCTGGAAGCCATCATCAACCTGACGACCACGGAAGGATCGCTGGCAGTCGACTTTGATGCCAGTGCCTCCACAGGTGCAATTGATCAATATACATGGAACTTCCATGACGGCAGTCCGCTCGACACCAATGCCGTCACCAGCCATACCTTTGCCGCCGCCGGCACATATACTGTCTCTCTTACCATACAGGATGCCGACGGAACAGCGGTCTCCATCAACCGACAAATAACCCTCAGTCAAGCACAGGGCGCGAACCAAACGCCGACAGCCTCCCTGGTCGTGACCTCGTCTGTAATTGGAGACGCACCGTTGACGGTTACCTTTGACGCCGGCGCTTCTTCCGATCCAGAAGGCTCAGCACTGACCTATTCCTGGGATTTCGGGGACGGGACAACAGCATCAGGTTCAAAGCAGACAAGTCATCAGTACACTGTTCCGGGAACCTATACGGCAACGGTCACCGTAACCGACAGCCAGGGGGCCGGTGCCAGTGCAGCCAGCCAGCCGATCATGGTCAGCAGTCACGTCACAGGCAGCGACACAACACCCACAGCCACAATCACCGCAGGCAGGACATCCGGAATAGCCCCGCTGCCCGTCACGTTGAACGGTTCGGGCTGCCTCCCATCCGAACAGACAGGCTCAATCAGCAGCTACAGCTGGAACTTCGGAGACGGATCAACCGGTTCAGGAATGGCACTTCAACACACGTTTACCGACCCCGGCATATACACTGTCCGCTTAACAATAACCGACAGCAGCGGCAAGCAGGCTGTAGCAACAAGGACCATAGCCGTCCTCAGCCTTGACAGGCAAAAAAGAATTTCACCGATATTACTGCAGGTCTACAAGTTACTCCTTCTCAAGAACAAGTGACGCAACCCGATACTGAAACAATGAAAGACGTAAACAACGGATATACCAAAATCGCAGGTTTTTTTCTGACCCTGTTCAGTCTTGTACTCTTTGCGTCAGTCGTGCAGGCCAGGGACGTCACCTTTACCTGGACGGCCAACACCGACACGGTGGACGGGTACCGGCTCTATTACAAAACAGGCACTATCGGTGGAGCCCCGTATGACGGCACAGGAGCAACCGAAGGAAATTCG
>DRKH01000204.1 GCA_011051825.1 Desulfobulbus sp. | reverse complement strand
GGATAGAATCTCTGTTCCCAAGCGATTGGATTTTCATCTGGGATTCTCCCCTGTTCCGGCAGAGTACAGCGCTTCCAGCGACAGGTAGACCGCCGTTGACCCGACACGAATGGAATCCCGGACAACAATCCGCCCCGGAGCAATCCCCTGCCGGCTGATCAAGTACTGCCGCACCTGCTCTGCCCGTTTGTCGGCAAGATTCTCCAGCATCTCCGGAGGCACCTTGACCAGCAGGCGGGGCAGAGGACGCAACGCCTCGGGCACCTGTGCATCCATTGCGGATTCAACCGACGATCCCGGGGCCCGGACGGCGGCCGCCTTCTCCCGGAAAAGCCACTGATCCCGCTTTTGCTGCCTCCGTAAATTTTCCAATTCCAGTCGGGTATCCGCCTCTTCCTGTAATACTTCCCGAAGCACTGTTCCGTCGGCAACAGGGTCAACGCTTCCCACCACAACCAGACGCAGGTGAGGACGGCTTTGCAGCAGCTCTGCATAATCATCAAGAGAATACAACCCGTCGCTGCTGTCCAGGCCGGCTTGGAATTCCAGATTGTCGGGAAGCTCGAGAAACGGAAACCGCTCCTGCAGGGTTACCCCGGGCTGGTCAAGCTCCCGAAGCCGTATTGCCTGCAGCCGGTCGACAATCCGAGGCACAAGCAGCAGGGGACGCCCATCCTCTTCCACCGGCTCCACATTCAATACAACCTCCTCATTGCTGTCGGTCAGTAGAGCAAGGGTATACTCAAGGGGAGAACCGGGCACAGGCCGAAGATTCTTTACCACGCAGCGTATCTGATGACGCCTATCAGCGGCTGTGGAATCCGCCGGTTGCCAGCTCAGCCGGGCATTAGCGGCCGCCAGGCCATAGGCCTGCAAAAAATCTTCTCCAAGAGGCGCCAGGGGAAAACCCGCCACCTGCAGCGCGTAATCGACGGCTGTGTCTTCCACCCGACCGCTGACCTGTAGTGGACCGCCTTCAAGCGAGCCGTTCATGGTAAAGGAAAAAGGATTGGCAGGCCACCCCTCCACTGTTCCGGAAAGCCCGGTCACCAGCGGATACCAACCAGGCAGCACCGCCTCACGGCCCGACCCGAACGTTCCACCGGCCAGCACAAGCTTTTGCACGGCAAACCTGTCACGCCACCATGCATCCGGAGCCGGAGCAGGGGCAAAAGGAGGGAAAAAGCCATCGGTGCCCTGCTGAAACCTGACCACGGGCTCATCAAGGGTGGCCTCATCGATCAAGAACCCGGGGGGCCGCAGTTGCAGGTGGGCTCCCTGTGCCGTGAGCTGCCGCCACTGCAGACTTCCCCCGGCCGGATCCACCGCCAGCAAGTCATCGACCACGAACTTTCCCGTCAGCCCGGCATCAGGCAGATCCAGCCGGCCGCGGGCACGAATCCGCCCCTCTTTAATCTGAAGGGAGGACCAGGAACGAAGAACAGGCACATCAGTCAGTTCTATATCCTTGAACGCATACTCCAACTGCGCTTTTTTGTCGGCAACAGTGCCGGAAAGGCGGATCAATCCCTTTTTTCCAATCCCGGCCTGCAGACCGATTTTACCCGGGGCACCCCCACGCCCCGCTAAGCCGTGCAATCGAACAAGCACCCGCTCCAGGCTGACAAGGTCCTCTGTATCATGGCCGACCAGATGAATGGTTGAGTCCAGCAGCTCCAGGTCGTCGAACAGGGGCGAACCATTTTCAACCGCGTCCTTCACCAACTGCACGGCACCGGACAGCAGGACCCGTATCTCGGCCTGTTCCAGATCAAGACGATCACAGAATGGCTGCCCCGCCGTTGTCCCGAATAGCGAGTCCGAGCTCTGACAGAGCAGACGCCTGGCCCCCAGCTTTTCGCCGCCCACGGTTACAGCCTGCACATCATGCAGCTGCAGGCGGCTGTTTCGAAGGTGCAGCCATTGCCTGTCCTCCCGGGCTGCCGGTTGAACCAGCAGTTCGGCATCCAGTTCTGCGGTCCCCTTCAATTCGGCAAGAGTCAGGCCATTTCCAAACGTTTTCGGCAGATCGGCAAGCTCAATCCCGCGCACACGGAGATGACCGTTCAGGGTGCTGCGGGCCAGGGTCCCTTTAATCGTCAACTCCCCATCCATGTCATCGGCCAGACGGCTGCTGAGTTGAAAGGTGGCCGGACTCGAGCCGTTTCCGATCCTGTTTCCGGGAATTTCCTGAATTGAGGTCTGAAGATCCTGAAAATGAAACGTCTTTGATCCCGCCTGCAGGGCGAGGCGTCCCCGGTCGATAAGCAGACGCTGGACGGCTGTTTTTCCAAGCCATGAGGCCATCCCGGCCCGAACTGCTGGAAAAGATCCGGTCTTGAGAGCAAAAGACGGTTGCCTGAGGACAAGTTGCCGGATACGCAGCCGCCCTTCGGGCAGGGCCAGTTCAAAGGAAAGTCCTCCCGTTGGAATATCCGCCTTCATTCCATTCCGGCTGTCGATGATATTCACATTCTGCAACGAAAGAACACCGTTAATTACAAAGCGGCGACCTGTTTTCGTTTTCGCGCGTGGAAGGGACAGTTCCAGAGTACCGTCAGCCCGACCGGACATTGACAGAGACGAGTCTTTTTCCACCGGCAGGTAGGTAAGATACCGGCCAAGTTCAACCTTATTGAGTTTGAGCTCCAACAGATTTTCCGCGCCCCGGCTGATGGTCACCGGGCTGCCGTTCACAATGGCCTGCAGCCAAACCCCGGCAGTATCGACCGGATTGAACTGCACCTGTTTGATCCGATGCACGCTGCCGGTCAGCTGGTCATCAAAGACGAAGGTCCCGTCAACGATTTGAAAAGAAAGAAAATCAGGTGCAAGTCCCAACCGATTTTCCGACAATATCTTCCTGTCTTTAACATGGACCAGGGCAGCCGGCAGATTGTAGCGGCCCGATCTCTCACGGGTCAAAAAAACCTGCGGCTGCTCAATGCGCAGCCCTTGAACCCTGACCTTCCCCTGCAATAGAGGGAGCAGCAACACTTTTCCACTGACGGCTCCCACCTGCAGCAATGGCTTTCCATCGCCGACAGGATGCGATGATGTCAACGAAATCCGTTCGCTCCGGAACCGAAAGGTAAAGGGCGAGAGTGAAAATGTACCGAGATTGAGTCGACAGTCAAGAGACTGGCCCGCCTCCCGGGCCAACGGTCCCAGAACAACAGCAGGAACCACCAGATAGACGGCGGCCCCATAACACAACAACAGAACAAGACCAAAAAACACGCTCAACTGCAACCGGGACCGGCGCCCCTTGTTCCTGCCGGAAGAACGCGGCCGGGGAGGACGTTTTTTCCTGGCGTGCGGTTTGCGGACCTGTACACGGTTTTCGGCATGCTCCGCCGGCGCTATCCTGGCAAAACGATCGTCCCGGGGCATGCCCTCTCTTGTGCCTTGTGTCTCTTTATCCTGATCGGCTTTCTTTGTTTTATCCATGTCGGCTCTTTCAAATTTGCGAAAGCAACTATACCTCAAATCAGATTTTTTTCCCCATGGAGAAAAGAAAAAGACAATCTCTATTGTTTTTCCTGTTCAATTTAAATTTAACATGCTAAAATTTAAAGAAATAAAAACGTTTCCTTCTGCTCTCCTTCTTTCGATATTCGATGCTCGACATTCTCAGTTCCATGCGATGGCAGGATATCATCGATATTCTCATCGTTTCCTATATCATTTATCGCATTATTCTGCTTATCCGCGGCACTCGTGCGGTCCAGATGCTGCTGGGCATCGTTGTAATTACCGGCATGTACTTTGTCTCCGGCCGACTGGACCTGCTCACCCTGCACTGGCTGCTGAAGACCTTTCTCAGCTCTATTCTGCTGATTATCATCATTGTTTTCCAGGCCGATATCCGCCGGGCCCTCACCCAGGTCGGCAAGACACCCTTTCATAAAACCCATGATGTTGCGCTCCACGATCTCAACGAAATCATCAGTGCTGCCATTTACATGGCCCGCAGACGGATCGGTGCCCTGATCATTATTGAACGGGAAACCGGCCTGCGCAACTATATCGAATCCGGATTTCATCTTGATGCCCGCCTGATTCATGAGCTGCTGATATCCATCTTTCTGCCATCCTCACCCATGCATGACGGCGGGGTTATCATCCACAAGGGCCGGATTCACTCCGCCGGCTGCCTGCTGCCTCTTTCCAGCAATCCGAACATCTCCAAACGCTATGGTACCCGGCACCGGGCAGCGCTTGGTCTGTCCGAAGAAACCGATGCCGTTATCATTGTCGTCTCCGAAGAAACCCAGGAAATTTCCCTGGTCAGGCAGGGAAAGATTACCACCCTCAGCGATGAAGAAGCCCTGACCAGAAGATTACAGGAAATATTTATTAACCAGGAACGCACCTCCACTCCATGGAAAAGCTGGCTCGACTCAATAAAGGGCGATTAAACTCTTTTTTATCCGGAATTCACCTCAAGGAATGGGCACTCAAGGCGCTTTCACTCTGTCTGGCGGTCTTTCTCTGGTATTTTGTCGTCGGCGAAGACCAGGTCGACATCAACATTTCAGTGCCCATTGAGGCCTTAAACCTGCCGCCCGACCTTGTCATTTCCAACCAGTACAAAAAAGATATCGAGGCCTCGATACGAGGTCCGCGCAGCATAATCAAGGAGTTGCGAAACCAGACCATCACCCGGCCGGTGGATTTATCCAAGGCCGTGCCCGGCACCATGGTCATCAAAAACGAAGCAGACTCCATTCCCTTTCCAAACGGAATAACCGTACTGCGCCTGCAGCCGGCCAATACCACCCTGTTGATAGACAAACTGATCCGGAAAGATCTTCCCATCCACCCGGTGATCGAGGGAGAACCGCTGGCCGGTTACAAGTTGACAGGCGTAAAAATCAAACCGGAAAAACTCATGGTTTCCGGCCCTAAAAACATCCTTGATGCCCATCTTGCCCTGAAGACCTACGTCATCAACCTTGACGGCCTCTCTCATTCCACAACTCTGCAGGTTCAACTCAACCTGAGTCCGGAGATGTTGAACCTGATAGGGGAAACCATTGTCTCGGTCGAAATTACGGTTGCCGAACAGATGCTGAAAAAAACAGTGCGCGGAATCCCGGTCAATGTACGGGACGCGGATGTGCCGGTCAAAACCATTCCCGGCACAGTGGCGGTAGAGGCGGAGATACCGGAAAATCTTATCCGTGACACCCCGGAGCTGGTCATGTTGTTCCGGGCCTCGGTCGAGGCAAAAGACATACAGCTCCCCAAACAGGTACAGGTCAACGTAACCGGCGTCAGCGTGCCCAACCACGCCCCGGTCAAAATCATCGCCATTAAACCGGAGACTGTTCTGCTCCAGCCGCAACAGCAACCCCGGCAGAAGAACAGGGCCAAAAAAAAGCCGGATAATTAACCGGCCCGGACGTCTACAACCTTCCACTTTACTTTTCAAACAAGGAACCAGCCATGCGAAAACTCTTCGGAACCGACGGCGTACGCGGGGTCGCCAATATCTATCCCATGACAACGGAAATAGCCATGCAGCTCGGCCGGGCTATTGCCTTTATTGTTAAAAGCCAGGCCAAGGGTCACCAGATCGTGATCGGCAAGGACACCCGGCTTTCAGGTTACATGATCGAAAACGCCCTTGCCGCCGGGATCTGTTCCATGGGGGTCAATGTCCAGATTCTCGGGCCATTGCCGACCCCGGGCATCGCCTTTATCACCACCTCCATGCGGGCCGATGCCGGAGTGGTTATCTCGGCGTCCCACAATCCCTTTCAGGACAACGGCATAAAAATCTTCTCCAGTGACGGTTTCAAGCTGCCCGATGAAGTGGAAGCAGATATTGAAGATCTTATTTTTTCCCAGAAAATGGCGGCCCTGCGCCCGGTTGCCGATGAAGTGGGCAAGGCCTCACGGATTGATGATGCCAAGGGCCGCTACATTGTCTTTCTTAAACATACCTTCCCGAAAAAATACACTCTTGATGACTTTCACATCGTGCTCGACTGCGCACATGGGGCTACCTACAAGGTTGCGCCCCATGTCTTTGCCGAACTCGGGGCCAAGGTGACCACCATCGGGGTTGATCCGGACGGGAAAAACATCAACCATAAATGCGGCGCCCTGCACCCGGAGGTCATGGCCGAAAAAGTCAGGCAGCTGGGCGCTGATATCGGTCTGGCCCTCGACGGTGACGGCGACCGGCTGATAGTCTGTGATGAACACGGCAAGATTGTCGACGGCGATCATATCATGGCCATCTGTGCCCGGGAACTGCTGAGCCGGAGAAAATTGAAGAAAAAAACCCTGGTGGCCACGGTCATGTCCAATATGGGCCTGGAAAAAGCCATGCAGGAGATGAAAGGCCATCTTATTCGAACCCAGGTTGGAGATCGCTACGTGGTGGAGACCATGCGGGCCAAGGGATATAACTTCGGTGGAGAGCAGTCCGGCCATCTGGTTTTTCTCGATCACAACACCACCGGCGACGGCATCCTGGCCGGGCTTCAGCTGCTGGCCATTATGATCAAGAAAAAGAAACCATTATCCGAGCTGGCAACCATCATGACCACCTATCCCCAGGTCCTGGAAAACGTACGGATGTCGACCAGGATCGCCCCGGAACAGATCCCGGGCTTTCCCGAAGCGCTGAAACAGGCCGAGGAGAAACTGGGCAAACGCGGCCGGATCCTGGTCCGCCCCTCCGGGACCGAACCGGTCATCCGGGTCATGGCCGAGGGCGAGGATGAAAAAGAAATATCCACCATCGCCCTGGAACTGTGCGATATTATCCGCCGGGCGGACAGAATCTGAAAAACAGGTTTCAGGTATCAGGTTTCAGCCGGTACACTGACACCTGAGTACTGACACCTGAAACCTATTTCGCTTTAGCCATTGCCCGCTTGAAACCATCGGCGGAACGGGCAATCACGTCTTCATCGATACAGAAGGCCAGCCGGATGTAACCCGGGGCACCGAAACCACGCCCGGGAACGGCGAGAATTTTTTCTTCCTGGAGAATGGTACAGAACTCAACATCATCGATCGGGGTCTTGGGAAAGAGGTAAAAGGCCCCTTTTGGTTTTACATATTCAAACCCGGCCTCATCAAGTACCCTGCAGAAAACTTCACGCCTGCGGGCATAGATCGAGCTGTCCACACTCACATCCTGCAGCTGCTCAACCACCCGCTGCATCAGGGCCGGGGCATTGACAAAACCCAGAATCCGGTTGGCCAGGGTCATGGCATCCAGCAGGGGTGTTTTTTCCTCCATCTCCGGATGGACGGCAATATAGCCGATCCGCTCACCGGGCAGGGAAAGATCCTTGGAGTAAGAGGAAACCACGATGGAATTTGTGGTCGTGGCCATGATTGAGGGTACCTCGCAGTCATCAAAAACAATCTTGCGATAGGGCTCATCGGAGAGCAGATAAATGCTACGGCAGAACTGCTCACCGGCTTTATCAAGCAGCCGGCCCAGCTCTTGAAGCGACTCGGCTGAATAGACCTGGCCGGTAGGATTGTTGGGACTGTTGATCAGCACGGCCTTGGTTTTCTCGCTCAGGGCGGCTTCGATGGCCGGAATATCCAGATTGAACTCTTCATCGGTGGCAACGATTTTGGTTACCCCGCCGTGATTATCCACGTAAAAGTTGTATTCAACAAAAAACGGGGACAGAATGATCACCTCATCACCGGGATCAAGCAGCGACTTCATCACCACGTTCAAGCCGCCGGCAGCACCGCAGGTCATAAGAATGTCTCCCTGATCCAGGGTGACGTTCTGTTCCCCGGACAACCTGCGGGCCAGGGCTTCACGGACATAGGGATAGCCGCCGTTGGGCATATAGGCATGCACCCCGGGCTTATCGTTTTCCGCCAGATCCAGAAGGACCTCTGAAAACTTTGCCGGCGGCGGCACATCCGGATTACCGAGGCTGAAATCAAAAACATTTTCAGCCCCGAACTCGGTCTTCATCCGGGCGCCCTCTTCAAACATCTTGCGAATCCAGGATGATTTTTCGGCAAACACCTGCATTTTCTTTGCTACGGTCATATTTTCCTCATTCTCTTTTCTGGTAATTTATCTGAAACTGTTCAGCAGCACCCCATCTGCACGCGATCATGCCGGCTCACATAGAACGCACTATAGCTCTCCAGCATGCTTGCGCACATCTGGAGCACTGCACAACAGTTACATCCCGGGTGACTGCAAGTTTCCTGCATGCACCTGAATAGTTACTATTTGTTCAAGATATGCCGGATCACTCAATCTCGCGCAGCAAGACACGCTGTCAAACTCAAAACTCGAAACTCAGAACTCGAAACCCGGAACCCGAAACCCGGAACCCGAAACTCGAAACCCGGAACCGGTTACGAACCGCCGTTGAATTTTTTCTTGAAATAATCATAGGCCGCGTTGATTTCCTTCATTTTCTCTTCAGCGACCCCTTTAAATTCTTCACCGAGATGGGCAACTTTATCGGGATGGTACTGCATGGAAAGCTTACGATAGGCCTTTTTGATGATCACAAAATCCGCCCCTTTTTCCAGGCCAAGCACGGCGTAATAGCGTTCCTCCGACTGGGCGGTGGTGGCGGCTGATCCCTGCTGTCCATACATGTATTTTGCTTCAATCGTCCGCAGATCATAGGAAGAAATCTGAAGAAAGGCGGCGATCTGTCGGGCCTGCTGGACTTCAGCCTGTATCACCGGCCGCTTGGTGTAGATAATCTGGTAGATCAGCTCCAGCAGGATCAGCCGTGGTTCATAGGCAAAACTGCTCCTGAACTCCTCCAGCAGGCCGTTCATATCCTCTTCCGTGTCCCGGGCATCTTTGATCAACTGTTTGACCCAGTACATCTGATCCTGATCATAATTCAGGCTGTACTGAAAAAAGTTGGTCATGGTCGCCAGCTCCGCCTTGGAAAAATGACCATCGGCCTGGGCGATTTTTACCAGAATATGAACCAGCAGGTAGACAAACCGTTTGTGCGATTCGGTCTGGGTCGCCTCGTAGGTCGAGACCCGGTGCTGAATATAATAGGAAAAACCAAAAAAAGCGGCCAGCAGCAGAAAAAACCCGAGCAGGCCGGAGAAAAAGAGAAAACCCAGAAAATTCAAGAGCGCGGGAGCACCACCGGTCACCAGCAGCAACAGGCCGACCATGAGTAGACAGCCGCCGCAACCGGGTTGATTATGTTGTCGATATTCCATCAGGAAGAGAGTTCAGAATTCAAAGTTTCAGGTTTTAGGTTTCCGGGCGGATCAGTGTTCTCGGATCACGTAACTGGTCACAGGATTTGTAATTCTGTGTTTTCATCTACCTTAAACCTGTAAGTTATCAGGGGTAGCCGTAGATTCGTGCCAGCGCGACCGGCAGTAGGTAAGCGAGCCTGCGAGACTCCGGGTAAGCGAGCCTGCGAGACTCCGGGTAAGCGAGGGACGAGACTCCGTGCGGTGCCCCTGAACACTTCTCGGATCACGGCTCAGCACTGTCAGGCAGCCGGTCTGCTCTCATCGGCAAACAAGGCATCGACAAACTCTTCGGCATCAAAATCCCGAAGATCATCCATCTGCTCACCAATACCGATAAAACGAACGGGTATGCTCAGTTCGCGACAGATATTGGCAACAATCCCTCCCTTTGCAGTACCATCAAGTTTAGTCAGGGCAAGGCCGCTGACCCCGACAGCCTCATGAAAGAGTTTTGCCTGGGAGATTCCGTTCTGGCCGGTGGTGGCATCAAGAACCAGCAGGACCTCATGGGGTGCGCCGGCAAACTTCTTGCCGATCACCCGCTTGATCTTCTTGAGTTCCTCCATCAGGTTGACACTGGTATGCAGGCGCCCGGCGGTATCGATCAGGATGACATCAAAAGCATTGCTTACCCCGTATGACAGTCCGTCAAAAACGACCGAAGAGGGGTCGGATCCCGGCTCACCGGCAACGACTTCAACCCCGACCCGCTCGCCCCATATTTTGAGCTGATCAATGGCAGCGGCCCGGAAGGTATCAGCGGCAATGAGTAGAACGGACTGCCCGGACTGTTTGAATTTATTGGCCACCTTGCCGATGGTCGTGGTCTTACCGACCCCGTTGACCCCGACCACCATGATTACAAAAGGACCGGAATCCGGCATGACCAGCTCGGCGGCCTGATCCGACTGGAGGAGAAAAGAAAGAATCTTTTCACGCAGGACACCCTTCAACGCCTGAGGGTCACTGAGTTCGTTCCGTTTCACCCGGGTTCTGGCCGTATCAAGCAGCTCCAGGGTGGTTGCCAGCCCGAGATCGGAGGTAATCAGAATCTCTTCAAGCTCATCAAGCAGTTCTTCGTCGATCTCCTTTTTACCAAGAAAAATGGAATCAAGCCGATGCAGCAACCCGTGCCTGGTTTTTCCGAGTCGTTCCTGCAGACGCTGGAACAATGATTTACCGGAGGGCTGTTCAGGTTGCTCTACCACCTGCGGCTGCTCAACGACCGGCTGATCATCCACAATTAGATCGGCCGGGACGCTGTTTTCTTCAACAGGTTCATCAACCGCTGTCCCGTCCTCAGAAGCAGGCGGTTCAACATCCGGTCCCCCCTCTTGTTCAACGGCAACAGGTTCTTCAGCCGGTTCCTCTTCTCCAGGCATTTCAACAGGCCGGGTGTCCTCTTCCTGCTCCGACGGAAGAACAGGAGCTGCGTCTTCCTCTGCGGACTGCACTTCAAGCGGTTCCTCCGCCAGGACCTGTTCCGCGACCTCTTCATGTTCCGCGACTTTTTCCTGTTCCTTTTTAGAAAATTTCTTTTTAAACCATCCTAACATATTCTATATCTATCCACCTTATTGTACATCATTCTCACCTCATGGGGCAGGTCGTTTCCGCCCCCTCATGTATACGCGGTTTACTGCTTTTTTTCCAGAGCGTAATCCAGGGCCTCCTGAATCGTATGGGGATAATGGAAAATCACCCCTTCCCGCACATCTTCCGGGATCTCCAACACATCCTTTTCATTGAGGACCGGCAGGATCAATTCCCGGATGCCGGAGCGTAAGGCAGCCAGCACTTTTTCCGCGATTCCGCCGACCGGCAGGACATCGCCGCGCAGGGTAATCTCCCCGGTCATAGCCACATCAGGCCGTACCGCCCGCCCGGTAATCACCGAGACCAGGGAACAGACCATAGCCACCCCGGCCGAGGGACCATCCTTGGGGATAGCGCCTTCCGGAACATGAACATGGAGATCGATGGAGGAAAAAATGTCCTCGTCAATATCCAGTTCCTCGGCATGGGAACGGATATAGGTCAGCGCCGCTGTTGCCGATTCCTTCATGACATCACCAAGCTTGCCGGTCAGGGTCAGACCGCCCTTGCCTTTCATGCTTGAGGTTTCAATAAACAAAATCTGCCCGCCCACCGGGGTCCAGGCAAGACCGGTGGCAAGACCGGGGCCCCAGCTTCTGGCCTTCATTTCCGGAAAAAACCGGATCGGGCCGAGAAAATCATAGAGATCATCTGCCGTCACGATACGCTTTTCGGTCCGGCCCCGGGCAATTTCCGCAGCTACCCCTCTGCAGACCGCAGCAATTTCACGTTCCAGATTCCGGACCCCCGCTTCCCTGGTATAGGAACGAATAAGGGCGATAATAGCCTCTTCGGTCAACTCCAGGTCATCCTCACTCAGGGCATGGGCCTCAAGCTGTTTGGCCAGCAGATGGCGCTGGGCAATGGCCAGCTTCTCCTGTTCGGTGTAGCCGGAGAGTTCCACGATTTCCATTCGATCCCTGAGCGGGCCGGGAATGGTATCCAGCCGGTTGGCAGTGGCAATGAACATGACCTTGGACAGGTCAAATTCAATGTCCAGATAATGGTCGGTAAAGGTGGAGTTCTGCTCCGGGTCCAGGACTTCCAGCAGGGCGGAAGAGGGATCACCGCGAAAATCATTACCGAGCTTATCCACCTCGTCCAGCAGGAATACCGGATTGTTTGAATGGGCCTTTTTCAGGCTTTGAATAATGCGTCCGGGCAGGGCCCCGATATAGGTCCGCCGATGCCCGCGGATCTCCGCCTCATCATGTACCCCGCCCAGGGCTATACGGACAAACTTCCGATTCATGGTCCGGGCAATGGACTGTCCGAGCGAGGTCTTGCCCACCCCCGGAGGACCGGCAAAGCAGAGAATCGGGCCGTGCATGTCCTGTTTGAGTTTTCGAACCGCCAGAAATTCCAGGATACGTTTTTTAATCTTTTTCAGCCCGTAATGGTCGGCGTCAAGATCTTTTTCCGCCTGATCCAGATCAAGGGTATCGGTGGTGGATTCCATCCAGGGTAGATCCAGGATCCAGTCGATATAGTTGCGAGACACCGAGTACTCGGGCGATGACGGAGAAATACGCTCCAGCCGGTCCAGCTCCTTTTCAATGACCTTCCGTGCTTCGTCACTGAGTTTTTTCTCAGCAACCTTTTCGCGCAGCTCCTTGACCTCGACATGATCCTCGTCGCCTTCACCAAGCTCCTTACGGATGGCCTTCAACTGCTGACGGAGAAAAAATTCCCGCTGCTTGCCATCCATGTCTTTTTTGATGGACTTCTGGAGCTCATTGCTCATCTCGACCGTTTCCAGACGCTTATTGAGCTCACGGGCCACCTTGTGCAGCAGGTCATCCAGTTTCCGGATCTCCAGAATCTGCTGCTCGTCCTCAACCTTGAGATTCAGCTGCGAGGTAACAAGAAAGGCTATATGGAAAGGATCGGCCAGGGCATTGACCGTGGTCACCATTTCCTGGGGCAGCTGAGCCTGCTTGACCAGCTCCCTGAACTGGGTGCGTATGTTCAAGACCAGGGCCTCAATCTTTTTGTCCTCGACAATCTCCATGGGAATTTCGACGACCCGGGCCTTCATATAGGGTTCGCGGGCAATAAACTCAACCGTCTCAATTTTTTTTGTCCCACTGACCAGGACCTGATAATAGCCCTCTTCCGCCTTAGTCAGTTTATGGATATAGCCGACAACCCCGACCTGATACAGGTCCTCCGGATGCAGATCATCTTTGCCGTTCTTTTCATTGCGGCTGGGAATCAGGCCGATCATTCGATCGCTGAGCAGGGCATCATCAATAAGTTTTTTTGAAGATTCACTGCTGATCTGCAAAGGAAACCCCATACCGGGATAAAAGACAAACCCGTGTAGGGGAAGAATGGGCAAAATTTCAGGAACCTGCAGGCCTAAGGGATCGACCGGTTCTTCTTTTGTTTTTTCTTCAATAGTCATATATTACTCTCCTTCCCGCACCTGTATCCGAACTCGGACTTTCTTTTGTCTTTTGGGCAGGGTTATCATCAAGATTCCGTCAGTATATGAAGAGTTCGCCCCGGCGACATCGACCACCGAGGGCAGTGAAACCGTACGTTCAAACCGGCCAAGCTCGATTTCCAGCTGATGGACACAGGCAATGGAGCCCTGGGCCGGTAACTGCCGCCGGCCGCTGACCCGGACCTGATGTTCACCGACAAGCACTTCAAAGGCACTGCGATCGACTCCGGCCAGATCAAAATAGATATAAATTTCCGACGCGGCCTCATAAATATCCACCGGTGGCTGCCAGAGCCGGTCTCCCATGGGAACCATCCTGGCCAGGGACATATTCCTCAGCATCCGCCCGGTCTGCTGCTGCATTTCTTCAAGCTCCTGAAAAATCTTCTTGCTGAAATGGTCCATTACACCCTCTTTGGTAACTGGTCACAGAATTTGTAACTATGTGTTTTCATCTACCTTAAACCTGTAAGTGATCAGGGGTGCCGGAGATTCGTGCAGGCGCGACTGGCCGCAGGTAGCGGAGCGGAGACTCCGATAGCCCCTCTATGCGGGCAGTCGCGACCGTGCGAAGATGCGGTGCCCCTGATCACTTACCCTCTTTGAAGCTGCGTCCGGCCTTTGAGCGGGCCGACTGGTGATGATCGATACTTAAGGAATAGAGATTATAAATAAGCACTATAACGTTTCCGGCAATTATTAATCAACAAAAACAGCCGGAAAAACGTCTAACACGCAGAGAGATAAAGAATTATTTTTTTCATTGCTTTTCAACCCGCCGATATTAAAGTATGTGACCTACAACTTACTGTCTTTTCATTTTCCTTTTTTTTATATTTTACCAACTGGAGGTTCTTATGAGTAGTTCATGTGGAGGATCCTGTGGATCCGATGATCAAAGCAGCTGTGGCTCGGCCGATGCGCACCTTGCCCAGCAGGATATTGCAATCAATAAATCTCTTGGAAAGATCAAAAACAAAATCCTGGTCATGAGCGGCAAGGGCGGGGTCGGCAAATCAACCGTTGCCGTCAATCTGGCTCTGGGCCTGGCCAACCGCGGCCACAAGGTCGGTCTCATGGACGTTGACCTGCACGGGCCCGATGTCTGCCGGATGCTGAACCTGACCGGCGCCCTTGAACCGCCCAAAAACCCCAGCGACCTGGTGCCGCCGCTGGTGTACAGCGACAACGTCAAGGTTGTCTCGCTGGAATACATGATGAAGGACCGCGATGAAGCCATTATCTGGCGTGGCCCCCTGAAAATCCAGGCCATCCGCCAGTTTGTCGCCGACATGGACTGGGGCGAGCTCGACTATCTTATTGTCGATGCCCCTCCCGGTACCGGTGATGAGCCCCTTTCCGTGGCTCAGACCATCCCCGGGGTTCAGGCGGTGGTTGTGACCACTCCGCAGTCCGTGGCCCTGGCCGATGTCCGTAAATCGATCAACTTCTGCAAGACCCTGGAGATGCCGATTGCCGGTCTGGTCGAAAACATGTCCGGTTTCATCTGCCCGCACTGTGAGGAAACCGTGGATATCTTCAGCTCCGGCGGCGGCGAACAGACCGCCCGCGACTTCGATCTCCCCTTTCTGGGCCGGGTACCGATGGATCCGCGGGTGGTCATTGCCGGTGACACCGGTAAGCCCTACCTGTCCTCCGATGAGGATACCCCGGCGACCAAGGCATTCGGAGCCGTGGTTGAGGCAATTGAAACCCGGATGCCGCCCACCGGTGCGGTTTCACTGGGCACCATCACTCCGCAGGAAACCGGCTGCGGATGCGGCAGCGGTGGTTGCAACCCCGATACCTGCGACTGCTGATGCCCACAGGGACAAGGGTTTAGGGATCAGGGGTTGGGAAATCATGGGGCCGAAGTGTATTTTCGGCCCCTGTTCCGTTTCCCTCCCCGGCCCCTGTTCCGTTTCCCTCCCCGGCCCCGGTTCCTTTCCAGCAACTCAACCTATACAATCAATACTCATGAACATTCAACAACTCACCGTCGGCTCGATGGGTGTCTGCTGCTACATTGTCTCCTGCGAAAAAACAGGTAAGGCGGCGGTTATCGATCCGGGCGGGGATGAAGAAAAAATCCTGAATGCCTGCCGCAAAGAAAACCTGGAGGTGGAATATATTATTGCCACCCACGGGCATCCGGATCATGTCTGCGGCAACGGGCCGATCCAGGAGGCCACCGGCGCCAAAATCATCATGCACAAAGCCGATGCCGAATTCTTTGCCCGGCCGGAAGTAAAAGAATACTTTTCCATGCTCGGCCTGGCCGAATCACCCCCGGCCGATATCATCGTTGAAGACGGCGACACCATTACCATCGGCGAGGAACAGCTGCAGGTTCTGCACACTCCCGGTCATACCCCGGGCGGCATCTGTCTGTATAATCCGCCGAACTGTTTTACCGGCGACACCCTCTTTGTCGGCGGGGTCGGCCGAACCGATTTCCAGGGCGGCTCCGCCCGGGAACTCAGCCGTTCCATTCAGGAAAAACTGCTCACCCTGCCTGCGGACACGGTTGTCTGGCCGGGCCACGGCTACGGCGGCTCCAAATCCACTATCGGTGATGAAGCCCGGAGCAATCCGTTTTTTTAGCCCGCCTGCTCGTTGCTCCTGTCCCCCCGGAACCTGACACCTGAAACCTGACACCTGATTGCATGCGAGAAATAATCCTTGGAACCGCCGGCCATGTCGACCATGGCAAAACCTCCCTGACCCGTGCCCTCACCGGTATCGAGACCGATCGTCTCAAAGAGGAAAAAAAAAGGGGCATCACCATCGAACTCGGTTTTGCCCATCTGGACCTGCCCTGCGGCCACCGGTTGGGCATTGTTGATGTGCCGGGCCATGAAAAATTCATCCGCAACATGGTGGCCGGGGCCGCGGGTATGGATCTGGTCGCCTTTATCATTGCCGCCGATGAAGGGATCATGCCCCAGACCATTGAACATTTCGACATCTGCAAACTGCTGGGCGTCAAGGACGGCCTGATCATCCTGACCAAGAAAGACATGGTCGATGAGGAATGGCTGGAGATGGTCGAGGACGAGGTCCGGGAATTTTTCCAGGACAGTTTTCTCGAAGAGGCACCGATCCTGACCGTTTCTTCAACCACGGGCGAGGGCATCGAAGAGATCAAGCAGGCCCTGGATGAAAAGGTCCGGGCCATCAACTTCCAGGAAGAGTTCGGTCCGTTCCGGCTGGCCGTTGACCGGGTCTTCTCCATGAAAGGCTTCGGCACCGTCATTACCGGCACCTCACTTTCCGGCCGCATTGGAGTTGGGGAAGAGCTGACTTTTTATCCGGGAGGTCTGAGCGCGAAAATTCGCGGCATCCAGGTGCACGGCCAGGATGTTGAGGTGGTCGAGGCCGGACACCGGACCGCCGTTAATCTGCAGGGGATTGAAAAGGAAGAGATCAACCGCGGCGACCTGGCGGCAACCCCGGGCAGCATGACCCCGTCCATCCGGCTGGACGGGCGCCTCCATTACCTGGAGGCCAATGAAAAAGAACTGAAGAACAGAACCCAGGTTCGGGTCCACGTCGGCACCCGCGAGATCCTGGGCCGGGTCGTTTTAATGGAATCGGACACGGTTCAGCCCGGCGAAGATGCCAATGTCCAGTTTGTCCTCCAGGAACCGGTTGCCGTCTGGCCCGGAGACCGTTATGTCATCCGCAGTTACTCACCGGTCAATACCATCGGCGGCGGCACAATTTTAAATAATGCACCGCCAAAACGTAAACGGATGATGGATCGGGACCGGGAACGAAATAAAAAAATATTTGCCGTTTACCAGTCAGGCACCCCGGAGGAAAAACTGCTGCTCTTCCTTGAGGAAAGCGGCTTTGGCGGCATCATTGCCGATCAACTTGCGACCCGGCTCGGAGTCTTTGGCAAAAAATTAAAAAAGCTCCTGCAGCAACCCATCTCCACCGGAAAGATCACGGTGGTGGAATCCGACAGCCAGCGTTTTGTCGCCGCCTCTGTTCTTGAAAAGTTAAACACCTCTCTTCTGAACCTGGTTGGAACATACCACCAGGAGAACCCGCTGAAAACCGGGATGGCCAAGGAAGAACTGCGCTCACAGCTGAAACCCCGGGTCGACCAGAAACTGCTCAACTATGCCCTGGGCTATCTGACCAAAAAAGGGGAAATCGTCCAGGAAGGGGCTGAGGTCAGGCTCATCGGCCACGAGGTCGTTCTGCAGGTGGATGAACAGGCCATGCAGGAAAAGATCAGCCGTCTGTACCGCAATGCGGGCCTCAAGCCGCCCAACCTCAAGGATGTGCTGGCGACCTTTGGTGAATTTCCCGAGGCCCAGATCCGCCAGGTCATCGACCTGCTGCTGCAAAACGGAGAAATTGTCAAGATCAACGAGGCGCTCTATTTCCACGCCGAAGTGTTAAAACAACTGCAGCAGGACCTCACCGAGTTTATAAAAAGAGAAGGTGAAATTGATGCGCCCCGCTTCAAGGAGATGACCGGGCTCACCCGTAAATTCTCCATCCCCCTGCTGGAATACTTTGACAAAATCAAACTCACCATCCGCATCGACGATAAACGGGTCCTGCGCAAGGGCTGATTATGATTTTCACTGTACAGCTCTTTCCTTTTTGTAATCATAATCCTGATCACAATCTATGGTGTTGAAAATATTTATAATATCAGCTTGCTTTCTTCTTTGGACATATTCCAGAAGAGCCTCGGTAACGGCTCCTTTTTTTGTCCGATGCTTACCCGGGTTTTTAGCCTCTTCAGTTTCTCTCCCGTATATGATCGACCAGCAGTTACAGGGCAATCACCGCCCCGCGCCCGGAAGGGGATCGAATGATGTAAAATTTATGTTTCTTTGTGGTAAGAAAAAATTGCACTATGGATTCCGCCTCCAGACCGGATCCCCGGCTGGAATAGCCTCGAGCCCGCAGATAACCAAGACTGCGAAACGGTAACTGCAATGGGCCAAAGCGCCACTTTCCCGCTCCTCCGGATCCCGAAACGGCAAGCGGTGTCCAGATCAGGCCGTCAACGGACAGTTCCAGGGTTGTCCGGTTAAGGTCAGGCCCGGGTCCGCCGTAATACCAGCTAGCCCGAGTCCCGTCCACACTGTCCACGTCCACCTCCAACCACCGTAACGCTGCTTCTTTCGGACTGATGCGGGCTATTCGATTGCGGGCCAGGCCATAGATGGAAGTGAACCGGCCGCCGAGAAGAATCCTGCCGTCTGGTTGTACGGCCAGGGCGGTGACATCATCATTGGTTCCCGCCCCGGGGAAGAAGGTCATATCCAGACTGCCGTCATAGTTGAGACGGGCGATGTGGTTTCGGACAACACTGTTAAATGTTGTGAAGGCACCACCAAGAAAGATCTTGCCATTGGCCAGTAGTGCCATGGTCTCAATGGTAGCATTGGCACCGTCGCCGGGATTGAAAGCGGTATCCAGGCTGCCATTGGCATTGAGCCTGACTATACGATTGCGCAATGTGCCGTTAAATGCGGTAAAATTCCCGGCCAAGAGGATTTTATCATTAAGGGTACTGGTCCGGACAACGATGGCGTACACCTCTCCATTCGTACCGGTTCCGGGGTCAAAGGTCGTATCCAGGCTGCCGTTGGCATTGAGACGGGCAATGTGGTTGCGGGCCACTCCGTTAACACTGGTGAACAGGCCGCCGATGAGAATTTTTCCGTCAGGCTGTATCGCCAGGGCCGTCACGGGTGAGTTGGTGCCGCTGCCGGGGTTAAAACCGGTGTCCACACTGCCGTCACCATTGAGGCGGGCAATGTGGTTGCGGGTGGTGCCGTCAAAACTGGTGAACGACCCGCCGATAAGAATCCGGCCGTTAGGCTGCAGAATCAGGCCCGTAACTACCCCGTTTGCCCCGCTGCCGGGGTCAAAACCGGTATCCAGACTGCCATTAAAATTGAGACGGGCAATACGATTACGGCTGGTGCCGTCAAAGTAGGTGAACCACCCACCGATAAGAATCCGGTTATCGGCCTGTATTGCTATGGTCTCAATGGTTTCGTTTGCACCACTGCTGCCGGAACCAAAAGTGGTACTTCTACTCCCATTGGCCGAAAGCCTGACAATTCGGTTACTGGACACGCCCTGGTAACTGGTAAAATCTCCTCCGACAAGAATGCTCCCGTCGAGCTGAACAACGATGGCTGAGATGGAACCAACCGAAAATCCGCTGCCTGGATCAAAACGCTCATCCAGCCAACCGTTGGGCAGGATATGGGCTATATGATTTCGAGCTTTCCCCCCGACAACGGTAAAGTGTCCCCCGATGAAAATCCTGCTGTCAGGCAACACGGTTAATGCTCTGATGGAATAGTTTGTCCCTGTTATGCCGATCCTAACCCTGAAGAGTGTATCCAGGGTACCGTTGAAGTTAAGCCTGGCAATCTTGTTGCTTGAGAGACCATTAAAGCGGGTAAACCATCCACCGATGACGATCCGGCCATCAGGCTGGATTGCCAGGGCATTAACATTACCACCGCCAGCTCCGGTACCGGGAGTGAAGGTGGTATCAAGCCGGCCGTCCCTCGTCAACCGGGCAATATGGTTACGTGGGGTGGTGTTGAAGCTGGTGAACACCCCTCCCACAACGATACTCCCATCAACCTGTTCCGCCAGGGCCAGAACAGTGCCGTTGAGTCCGCCGCCGGATGAGCCGAAGCTCGTATCCAGTCG
>DRKH01000203.1 GCA_011051825.1 Desulfobulbus sp. | reverse complement strand
AACCTTGAGCGGTCAAATGAACTTGAGGATGGTTTAATTGTTTTATTTGTTAAATCAACATGATATATATTTTGCGGCAGTGTGTTGTTTTTATGAAAAAATTATGAGCTGCCGACATAACTTTTGACAAGCGGGTATTTATGTCTATGGTTTTCCGGAACAGGGAGGATTGCGCTTGTTCCTCAATCATCTTTACATCCTGCTTGTCGTTGCGGAGTCTTGCACTATTGTAACGTTTATTTCGTCACAAGTGTTTAACTTTTGCTGTGCACTGCACAGGGGGTCGGTATGTTCGAAAAAATTCCAGTGAATGCGGATCATATTATTGCCGTTCGAGTGGAGGGGGTGTTGACCGATGCTGATTATCAGGATTTTCTGCCGGAACTTGAGCAGCTTATTGATCGGGAAGGTCCGATTTCAGCATATGTCGATATGCAGGATTTCAAGAAATGGGAGGCTAAGGCCGCCTGGGATGATTTGAAATTCGGTATTGCCCATGAGGTGGATTTCGACCGAATCGCTGTTGTCGGGAACAGCAAATGGCAGCAGTGGATGGTTACGGTCTCCAACATATTTTTCTCAGCGGACATGCGCTACTTTTCCGCTGAAGAAAAACAGAAGGCCATGGACTGGCTGCAGGAAGCTGGGGAGGGGGAGCGTTGCCGGGAGCCGGAAGAACCGTTCAGGCCGTACAGTCATATCCTGCTGGCCACTGATTTTTCCCCCCACGCTGAACTGGCCGGTCGGCGGGCATTGGAGATGGAGGAAAAATATGGGGCCAGGCTCAGTATAGTACATGTACTCGACAATATGATCCTCTATGATGGTTTTATCGAGCCGGTTGTCATTGATCAGGTCAGCCTGTATCAGGAGCTGGAAACTTCATCCCGGCAGTTACTGGACAAACTGGTAGATCGTATGGGGGTACGGGACCGTGCGGAAGCTCATCTTCTCAACGGTTCGCCCAAGGATGAACTCCTTCGTTTTGCCGCAGAGCATGAGGTCGATCTCATTGTCCTTGGCAGTCATGGCCGCCGGGGACTTGATCGACTCCTGGGTTCTGTTGCCAGCGGCATCATTAATAGAGCCGATTGTGATGTCTTGACCGTGCACTTGAAAGAATAACAAGACTCCCGTATAATCAGAGTTTGACCTGCCAAAATGGATGGTTACATGCTCTGTGACCAGTTAGCAATCCGGTCCGGTGGTCCGGTCCCACAGGAGGAACCAATGAAAAACAACAGCAGGACATCAGAGGGACAATCTATTCCCCTCCGACCCGGAAATCGAAAAGAACCCTTACCCTGGCAGAGCCCGAAGGCAAAGGAAGATGATCCCGGTGCCCGGAAACGGTTGGAAGTCATCATGGCAAGCCCGGGCTACCTGCAGGCGGATGAGGACATGGAGTTCCTCGGTCGTTCCGATACAACCAGAGGCGTACGGCTGCAGCTCGATTACCTGAAAGCGGAATCACTGCTCAGGCAGCACGGAATAGAACATACCATTGTTGCCTTTGGTTCCACTCGCATTCATGAGCCGGCGAGCCTCAAACGTGGACTGGCCGGAATTCGAGCCCAACTCCAGGATGCTCCCGGAGACCGGAAACTTCAGCACAGGCTTGCAGTTTTTGAGCGACTGCTGGCCAAGAGTCATTATTATGATGTTGCCAGAGCCTTTGGAGAAATCGTCGGCCGGGCCGGGAACGGGCCTGCTGATAACCGGGTTATGCTGGTGACCGGCGGCGGCCCGGGTATTATGGAGGCCTCCAACCGTGGGGCCTTTGATGCCGGTGCAGAATCAATCGGCCTCAATATCACCCTGCCCCACGAACAGTACCCCAACCCGTATATTGCACCTGAACTCTGCTTTCGTTTTCATTATTTTGCGATCCGTAAGCTGCACTTCCTCCTTCGTGCCCGTGCCCTGGTTGCCTTTCCCGGCGGATTCGGTACCTTTGACGAGCTGTTTGAAACCCTGACCCTGATTCAGACCCGTAAAATTAATCCTCTGCCCGTTGTTCTTGTCGGCGAAGAGTTCTGGAGAGGGGCCTTTGATGTGGATTTTCTGGCTGCTGAAGGGGTTATTGATGCCGAGGATAAAGAGCTGTTCTGGTTCGCCGAAACCGCTGATGAAATCTGGCAGGGCTTGAACCGGTGGTACGAGGACAGCGGTGAATCCTTTCTCCCCGCCCTTGATTAGTTAGTGATGAGCCTGGTCGATCAATCCCTGCCCCAACCGGAGGAAACGGCAAAATAATGAAGATAAAACGGCTGATTATAATTCTGGTGATCGTGGTCCTGGCCGGTGGCGGCTATGTATACTATTCCCGTACCCAGAAGCAGGGGGCGAAAAATCAGCTCCTCTTATATGGAAATGTGGACATCCGTCAGGTGCAGCTCGCCTTCCAGGAGATCGGTCGTCTGGAGAAATTGTATGTCCAGGAGGGGGACAGGGTGAAACAGGGAGTGCTGGTGGCAGAAATTGACGCGGTCAGATATCATGCCAACCTGCAGAGGGCCCAGGCGGAACTGGAAGCCCAAAAGCAGGTCGTCAACCGGCTGCAGGCCGGGTCAAGGCCGCAGGAAGTTGCCAAAGCCAGGGCGGATGTCCGGGCCTGGGAGGCAAAACTTGCAGATGCCGAGGTCACGTTGAAAAGACTGCAGCGTCTGCTCAGGGATCAGGCAACTTCTCAGCAAAAGGTTGACGATGCCGCTACCGCGGAAAAGGCTGCAAAAGAGGCATTGGAAGCCGCCCGTCAGGCCCTGGATCTTGCCCTTATCGGGCCCCGCAAGGAAGATATCGCCGCCGCCCGGGCAAAGCTGCAGGCAGCGGCAGCATCCGTGACCCTGGCTGCAAAAGAGGTGGCGGATACCAAGCTGTACGCCCCTGCAGACGCAGTGGTCAGGGATCGAATCATGGAACCGGGTGACATGGCCTTCCCCAATACTCCTGTTCTGACCCTGGCCCAGACCGATCTTCTATGGGTCCGGGTCTATGTCCCGGAACCGGATCTGGGCAGGATTGTTACCGGCATGAAGGCAAGCGTCAGCACCGACTCCTATCCCGGTAAGACATATTCCGGCTGGATCGGTTTTATTTCACCTGTCGCCGAATTCACCCCGAAAAATGTCGAAACCGAGGCCCTGCGAACCCGGCTGGTATATCAGGCCCGTGTTTTTGTCTGTAATCCCGAGCATGAATTGCGGCTCGGCATGCCGGCCACCGTCCGCATTGATTTAGATCAGCAGAAACCAACAGGGCCGGCGCGTCGACAGGATGTCTGTACAGGCCGGGCAGAGAAGCTCCCTGTGCCTGAGAATAAATCATTGTAAGGGGACACCGGTCCCGACGGAGTCTTCGTTTACCTCTTCGTCTGATCAGACCGGCCCACTGAGTCGGACTGTGGAGTGTCTGGGTAAGTGTTCAGGGGCACCGTACGGAGTCTCGCAGGCTCGCTTACCCGGAGTCTCCGAATCTACGGCACCCCTGATCACGTACAGGTTTAAGGTAGATGAAAAGTAACTGTTCAGGTGCATGCGGGAAACTTGCAGTCACCCGGGATGTAACTGTTCAGCAGTGCTCCAGATGTGCGCAAGCATGCTGGAGAGCTATCGTGAGTTCTATGTGAGCCGGCATGATCGCGTGCAGATGGGGTGCTGCTGAACAGTTACGATGAAAACACATAGTTACAAATCCTGTGACCAGTTACGTGTCTGATTTACCCGGACCGGTCCGGAACACCGGCAACCCCTTACAGACTCCGGAATTGTTGAGTTCCGTCACCTTTGGTGAACTGTTTTAAACCAATTATGGATACAGCGATAATCCCTCCCCTGGCGATCCGGGGGATCAGCAAGTATTTCCAGGTCGGCGGGCGGACGGTAACGGCGCTGGATGCGCTTTCGTTTACGATCAGGCCCGGTATTGTCACCGGTCTGATCGGGGCGGATGGGGCCGGCAAGACGTCGCTCATGCGTCTTGCATCCGGTTTGCTGCGACCCGACAGCGGTACCATAACGGTCTATGGTCATGATGCAACTGTTGAATCGCTGACTGTCCAGGGAATGATCGGCTATATGCCGCAACGGTTCGGCCTGTATGAGGACCTCACGGTTCAGGAAAATCTGGATCTTTACAGTGATCTGCAGGGGATGGCCGTGAAGGATCGTCCGTCCCGTTACCGACAGTTGATGGAAATGACGGGAATGGCGCCTTTTACGAATCGCCTTGCCGGCCGCCTGTCCGGAGGCATGAAGCAGAAGCTGGGGCTGGCCTGCACCCTGATTCGTCCGCCCCGGCTGCTGTTCCTTGACGAACCCACCGTGGGTGTAGACCCGGTTTCCAGGCGTGAACTGTGGAATATCGTCTATCACCAGGTGGAGGACGAAGGCATGACGGTGTTGCTTTCAACCGCCTACCTGGATGAGGCTGAGCGTTGCAGTGAGGTGGTTCTTCTTCACGAGGGAAAAATGCTGGGCCAGGATCGTCCCGGGGAGTTCAGTCAAAAAATGACCGGGCATACCTTTGAGGCCCGGGGCAGCCGGCATAACCGACGGGCCCTGCAGGAACAGTTACGCCTGAATCCAAAGGTTACGGATGCCATCATCCTGGGCGACCAGGTGCGGCTGGTCACCCGCGAACCTGCGCAGGCCGAAATTCTCACCCGGGAATTTTCCACGGCCCGGGAGCAGGTACAGGTTCAATCGGTAGCGCCTCGTTTTGAAGATGCCTTCATCTCCATGCTGACTGCGTATGGAAGCGGTGATAAACAGAAAGAACGTTCCCTGATTCTCCCTGAAACCATTTCCGCAGCCGGTGATGAAGAGGTGATCATGGTCCATGATCTGCAACGCCGGTTTGGTGATTTTTATGCGGTCAGGGATCTGTCTTTTTCGGTCAGGCGGGGTGAAATATTTGGTCTGCTCGGGGCCAATGGCGCCGGCAAGTCCACCACCTTTCGCATGCTCTGCGGCCTGTTGCCTGCCTCCGGGGGGACCCTGCGGGTGGCGGGCAGGGATCTGCGGGTTGCCCGGGCCATGGCCCGGGGGCGGATCGGCTATATGGCCCAGAAGTTTTCCCTGTACGAAGGACTGACTGTCCGGCAGAATCTGAAGTTTTTTTCCAGTGCGTATGGGCTGACCGGAAAAAGACAGCGACAACGAATCCAGTGGGCCCTGGACGCCTTTGAATTGGAAGATCTGCGGGAGAATATCAGCGGTGAGCTGCCGCTGGGGTATAAACAGCGGTTGGCCATGGCCGCAGCCCTGATGCACGGGCCGGAAATTCTTTTTCTTGATGAACCGACTTCCGGGGTTGATCCCCTTGCCCGTCGCGAGTTCTGGCACCGGATCAACGGATTGGCCGAAAGCGGAGTTACGGTCCTGGTCACCACCCATTTCATGGAAGAGGCGGAATACTGTGACCGACTGGTCATCATGGCCCGGGGACAGGTTCTGGCTGCCGGTGATCCGGAAGAACTGAAAAAGAATGCAGCCACCAGGGCTCTGCCCAATCCAACCATGGAGGATGCCTTCATCAGCCTGATCGAAAACTTTGAGGAACAGGGTTGATATCGGGGAGCCGGGCATTGCAACTGATCAGGATAACCAAATAAGGGACTGTCACGAAATAACTATAACACCTGTTTCGTGCCAGTCCCTAAGGAGTCTACCGTGACAACACCGGATACTCGGATACCAGATGCACTGCTGCCTTTTTCGGAGGCCTTGCAGCAGGCAATGCATCTCTATGAACAGACCAGCTTCAGCGCCCGACAGGATGCCCTGCTCAAGGCCTTTGTCGATATCATCCATGATGATCACTCTCTGCACCGCTTTTTTCAGATCTGTGTCACCGTGCCCCTGTTGCTGGGAGACATCCGTGCCCGGTTCTACCTTT
>DRKH01000202.1 GCA_011051825.1 Desulfobulbus sp. | reverse complement strand
AGTCCGGGATTGTCTGCCAGTGCGTGAATAAGGGTAAAACAGGAGAGCAGGTTGTCCAGCCGGGCACCGGTGATAAAGTCGCCATGGAGACCGATACGGGCCGGTTTCTGCACGTCATGAAAAAAGAGATCATGGCCGAGAATTTTCTCCGGCTTTGCCTGCGGATGTTCCTGCTCAATCTGCTGGATCAGGAGTCCTGCAAAGGACTCATCCTGAGCGGTCAGCTGGAGAAGGGGAACAAGGTCGGCCTGTTTGTTGATCGAGTTTTTAGTATTGACCTCTTTATCCAGATGGATGGCCAGACTGGGGATAATGGCCAGTGGATACTGAAAGTTGATCAGGCCGCTGTTGAATCCGTCATTTTTTTCAGACCAGCTGACCCGACCGGCAAGGGAAAGGTCACGGTCAAACCACGGCCGGAGCAAGGCGCCGCCGTAGACCTCGACACCGAGCTGCAGGTAGTTGTTTTTTATTTTTAGAGGTTGCGGCTTGACCTTGAGACAGGGACTGTCGGTATGGGCCCCGGCAATCCGCAGGCCGGTTTGGTCCAGAGGAGCATCGGTCAGGACAAAGGCGATGAGGCCGCCGTCCTGGTGGACAATGAAATATTTTCCAGGGTCGAGCCTGTTCCACGGGCCTGATTCCTCAAGTTGCTGAAAATCACTGGCTCGCAAGATTCCGGTTAGATAAGATACGGCATGGTAAGGGGTTGGACTTTGGGAAAGAAAGTCGAGCAATCTGTCGAGCGAGGAGGTGTTCTGCATTGGGTAGTTATAGGTGAGCTTCAGGCGTAAAGCCCTTGCAGTGCGCGTCGATTCAGCGACTGCCGCATACCGGTTTCATCCTGTGGCTGTTGCGGAGTTGAACCGATATTTTGTTCGGACTTCCGGTCGCTGGAGTTATTCTCCGGGCTGCGCATTTCCTGCATGGCTTCAGCTTCGGCCATGCTTGCAGCTGCTGCAATATTGCGGTCAGCTGCAGACGGGTTGGCGGGCGCCAGAGCGGCACGGCGCACGATTCGCATTTTCTGCACGGTCTGTTCCGGTGTTTTTTCCTTGCCGATATCGATGGGGACCTCGCCGCCGACGGCATATTTTTTGCCGTCGGGTCCGGTCTGGTAGGAATAGGATGGACCGCCGGCTGCATACTGACCGGCATTGGCAAGATGAGCTGCCTCGTGGGTTTTCACTTCAAGATCACGTTGTTTAAGTTTAACTACGGTCTGTTGCTCTTCAGGAGAGAGCTGGTCCGGAGCCCCGGAGCCGCCGGCCGGGTCGCGTTGTTGCCCCGGCCCCCTGGCAGCACTTTTTTTGTCGTTCTCTGCGGCCTCCTGTCTGGAGCGGCTCAGTCCTTCCTTTGACAGGGTAATCGAATCCTGCAGGTCTCCGGAAGCCGTCGCGGTCGGTGGAGGGGGGACACGAATACGCTGTGTCGGTTCGGACTGGAGATCTGCCGAGGTATCACTGCTGGTCAGTCCGCTGTAAGGCGTGGCTTGAGTAGCTGCCGCAAGTATCATTGAGATTCCGGTTGCAAAAATGATTACTTTGAATATGTATACTATACTGCATTCCGTACAAATTTGCAAAAAACGACAGTATTTTTTAATTAGAAGTGCAAGGAGAATATCCATGTTTAACGCCGAACAATTACTTGGAAAAATAATTAGTGAAACTCTTGGCGGCTCTGGTTCCGGGAAAAAAAGAAAGGGCAGGCGGAGCAGTGGTCTGCTTGACTCTCTGGCATCAGGGCAGGGCCTCATGACTGCAATTGGCCTCGGAGTCGGGGCGTATGAGATTCTCAAGCAGCAGCAACAGAACAAACCCGGCATCCCGTCAGGAACCTCTGCACCGCCGTCACGACCGGCGGACTCAAGCTCATCAGCCAGTGTTCCGCCGCCCTTGCCCGGATCATCCCGAACTCCCCCTCCGCCGCCGGTTCCCTCTGCCGCCGGCGGAGAAACTGCAGAGGCAACCGTTCCAGCAGAAGAACTGGCTCGTCGCATGATTCAGGTCATGATTGCCGCCGCCCATGCCGACGGCATACTTGATGAAGCCGAGGAAAAGGCAATCCTGGACAGACTGCGGGGAGCTGAGCTTGACAGTGAGGAGAAGATGTTTCTGCTCGACGAACTCCAGCGGCCGAAATCCGTGGAGGAGTTAACCTCGGGCATTGAGGATCGATCCACGGCAAAGGCCATGTACATGCTGGCCGCTGCCGCCATAGAGGTGGACACCGAGGCGGAACGCGCCTGGCTTGACGGCCTGGGGGAGGCACTCAGCCTCAGCCCGGAAGTCAGGCGTTTTATAGAAGAACAGGGATAGAAGAACAGGGGTGAGTAAGGACTCACTCACCCTGTTCCTGTTTGATGATGGATATGGCGGTAGGGGATTATTTGCCGCAGCGGATTATTTGCCGCAGCGGATCAGGATCCGCCAGGTGCCGTCATCGCAACGGCTCTTTTCGACAATTTCGTGGCCTTCCAGAACAACGGATTTGGGAACGTTGTTGATCGGGGGGCCATCGTCAAGAATGACCTCAAGTATCTGGCCCGGGGACAGCTTTGCAAGCTCGACCTTGGTGTAGACCATGTTCATGGGACATCCGACATTACGGCAGTCTCTGCGTGCATCCGTAGTTAGAGTACTCATCTTCACTGTTCCTTGATATGAATTGTTTCAGGGGTAGCTTCACCGTTTTTAATCATAAATGATTTCACCACCGGTTCAGAGGCGGCCAGGGAGATAATGACGTAGCTGATGGTCGGGTCATAGGCCAGTTTCAAGTCTTCGTCTGAGGGCCGGGCCGGAGTTTCCGGGTGACTGTGATAGACCGCGCACAGCTTCAGGCCGGCTTCCCGCATTGCCTTGACCGCCTGGAACTGTTCGGCGGGATCCATGTTGAAATGGTCCCGGGCCTGGTCAATGTTTTTCAGGGGAAAACGGGTGGTCACAATATCCCCGTCGGCGGCAAGGTAGCCGCAGCACTCAAACGGAAGTTCGTTTTCCGCCTGCTCAATAACAGCCTCAATAACTTTTGAAGTAATGGTCAACATTTTTTCATTATCCTTAAGGTCTAAATTGCACAGACTGCCTGTTCATAATCAATAAGGGTCCGGATGGTGGGTTCCTTGCCGCATATCGCACAATCGTCCTGTCGCTGCAGGTGCACCTTGTGAAAATCCATATTTCTGGCGTCAAAAGAGAGCAAGGTGTTGGTGAGCAGTGAGCCGGCCCCGGTGATGAACTTCAAGGTCTCTGCCGCCTGAATTGTCCCGAGCATACCGGCAATGGCACCCAGAACACCGGCCTCGGAACAGCTCGGAACGGCGTCCGGCGGCGGCGGAGTACGGAAGGCGCAACGATAGCAGGCCGATTCTCCGGGGACCACCGTCATGGCCTGACCGTCAAACCGGAGGATTCCGCCAATGGAAAAGGGAACGGACTCCATGACGCAGGCGTCGTTGACCAGAAATTTTGTCGGAAAATTATCCGATCCTTCGACAACAAAGTCGTAGTCACGGATGATTTCCCGGATATTGTCGGCCACCAGGAATTGTTCAAGGGGGATGACGGTAATGTCCGGGTTGATTGCCTCCATTTTTTCCCTGGCCGATTCGACTTTGGCCTTGCCGATATTGTGTTGGAAATGGCAGACCTGGCGCTGAAGGTTGCTCACTTCCACGGTGTCATTGTCGACAATACCTATGGTGCCGACCCCGGCCGCTGCCAGATACAGGGCAACCGGCGCCCCCAGCCCTCCGGCTCCGATAATCAAGACCCT
>DRKH01000201.1 GCA_011051825.1 Desulfobulbus sp. | reverse complement strand
ATGATATCGGCCAGGTGAGAGACAACACCAATCATTTTGTCTATGCCGGTATCAACTGGGATACCACGGAAAAAACGGCCCTTCGCCTGAAGGCCGGTTACCAGAAAAAAAATTATGATAACGACCGGGCGGATAATCTTAACAGCAACCCGGACGGTCTGGCCCTTGAAGGAGAACTGGATTATCAGTTTACGGTCAAAACCAAGGTCGCGATCAAGCTGAGTCACAAAATCGAAGAAACGGACAGTTCCGTGGCGCTTAATAAAAAGGTGTTAGCGGCCTCCCTGTTCTACAACCAGCAGTTTTCAGAGCGCTGGAAAGGGGTTTGTTATATTGGCTTTGAAAATGCCGATTATGATCAGATTATTGCCACGGATCGTAATGAGGATCGTTTTGTCTTCCGACCCGGTATAGAATATTTTTTCAGGGACTGGCTCATGGGCGGGTTGACCTATACTTATGACACCAGAAATTCAACCGATGATTTTTTTGATTACAACACAAATCGGATCATGCTCAGTTTGAACTTTGCCCTGTAAGGTCTGGAACACGGGTACAATTGTCAGGATTGAAAATGACTAAAACGTTGTGTGGATTGCAGGCATGTTTTTGCATGCTTGCAATCTTTCTTTTTTGTTCCGTCCCGGTTTCCGGGTATGCCGATGATTATATCGTCGGACCCGGAGATGTCCTCAGTATTACTGTCTATGGTCATGACGACCTGAAAACCACGGTACGGGTCACCAGCAACGGCTACATCGTCATGCCGCTTATCGGTCAGGTCAAAGTCGGTGATATGAGAACCTCCGCCGTTGCCGACAAACTGACCGCACTTCTTGCCGACGGCTATATCGTCAACCCTCAGGTCAATATTTTTCTTGAGGAGTTTCGCAGCAAAAAGGCAGTGGTACTGGGCCATGTCAATAAACCGGGGCTGGTGGAACTCCGAGGACACATGACCTTTCTTGAATTACTCTCGCAATCCGGAGGTATGAAAGAGGGCGCCGGTAAGACCGCCACCATCAAGAGAACTGTAGACGGCAAGCAGAAAGTTATTGTTATAGATCTTAAATCCCTTATCGAAGGCGGTGATCTCAGTAAGAATATACCCATTCTTGACGGGGACGCCGTTTATGTCTCCAAAGGCGGCACTTGCTATGTTACCGGCGAAGTTGACCATCCGGACGCATATCCATGCGACAATGTGACCGTTCTCAAGATGATTGCCCTGGCCGGCGGTTTTACCGGAAAGGCGTCCAAGTCCAGTGTCCGGATCGTCCGGGTTGTAAAGGGCAAGAAGACAATCTTGAAGGATGTGGATCTTGACAGCCACGTGCAGCCTGATGACATAATTGTTGTTCCAGAGAGTTTTTTCTAGACGAAAACAATATCTGTTCTCGTGTTCCTATCTCCCTTTTTTCCTTGAATAGACAATGGAAACCAACCGTATAACAGCCCCTCTTCCCGGTCCCCCGTCCCCTGACCGGGAAATTCATCTGCGGGACTATATCCGTGTCCTGCAGAAACGGAAAATGACTATCTTCACTTTCCTTGCAATTACATTTTTTACGGTTGTGATCGTCACCTTTTCCTCAACCCCATTATATACTGCCTCGACCCAGGTCCTTATCGAAAAGAATAACGGTCCCGGCGGCCTGGAGGGAACCAGACCGTACAATTATTGGGATCCGGATTTTTTGACCACTCAGTTTGAAATTATCCGCAGTGATAATGTCGCCCGCCGGGTTGTGGAACAGCTGCATCTTGATACCAGGTATAAGGAATATTTTCTGGAAGACCTTGAGGAAGAATCCTCACCCCTTGCCTCCTTCATGCAGACCATTCAGGGATTTCTCAGCGGACTCTTCGGCTCCTCTGATGAGGCTGTCGGCAACGGAGACGGGAGTGGCGAGGATGCATTGATGGCAACCGTCGCCCCTCTTACGGATGCCGAACTCATTGCCCAGATGATTCGGAATAATCTTTCGGTCACGCCGATAACAAACACTAAAACCGTATATATCTATTATACGAATAAGTATCCGGCCATGGCCAAGATGGTTGTTGATGCGGTGGTTCAGGCCTATAAGGATGAGATGCTTGAAATAAAGCATAGCACCAGTAACTATGCCCTCCAGTGGATGACCGCCAAAGCCGATGAAGAACGGAAGAAACTCGAGAAATCGGAACTGGCGCTTCAGCGCTATAAACGGGAGCATGATCTGGTCACGGTGGAGAACAAACTCGCTGTGTATCCGCAAAGGCTTGCCGAGTTCAGTAAGCAGCTGTCGGATGCCCAGGCGGAACAGAAGGAGTACGAGGCCCTGTATGCCAAGATCAAGGCCACCGGTGAGGATTATAAAAATATTGAAACGATACCTGTCTTTGCCGACAGCAAGGTCCTGCAGAATCTCAGGGATAAGGTGTACAGCGTAGAGCAGAAAGTCAAAGAGCTTTCAAAAAAATACGGCTACAAACATCCAATCATGATTCAGGCCAAGAGTGAGCGTGACCTGCTTCTCAAGGAACAACGATTTGAAATCAAACGGATTATCGAAGCGACAAAAAATGCCTATGAACTGGCCAAATCACGGGAAAAAAATCTGAAAAAACTGCTTGCTGAAAGCAAGGCCGGGATGCTTGATATCAACGAGCGCTTCATGCAGTATACCATCATGAAGAGAGAAGTAGACATGAATCGCGCTATTTATGACAACCTTACTTCAAGTATCAAGACGGCAAATGTGACCGAGCAGTCTCAAGATGTGAAGATCTGGGTAATCGAGAAGGCGGAAGTTCCCATGTATCCTTCAAGCCCCCGCAAGAGGCGTAACCTGGCTCTTGGTCTCCTCCTCGGTCTTTTCGGCGGAACCGGACTGGCATTTTTTGTTGAATATCTTGATAACACGGTGAAAACGGCAGAAGAGCTTGAACGTCATTTTCAGCTGACCGTGCTGGGCTCCGTGGAAGAGATTAAGGTAAAAGGTGAGACCATCGAGTCCTATCTTGTCCATAATCCACTCTCCCCGTTGGCGGAGAGTTACCGCCTGATTCGTTCCGGCCTGCTGCTTTCTTCTCCGGATCATCCTCCGCGTTCCCTGCTTGTTACCAGTATGGCGCCTAAAGAAGGTAAGACCGCAACCACAGCTAATCTGGCCCGTATTCTGGCGCAGAGTGACAAAAAAGTTTTGATAATAGATTGTGATATGCGTCGTCCGCGCATGCATGCTCTTTTCTCACAGTCGAACTCCTATGGCCTGAGTAACTACCTGACGGGCGACAGGCACCAGTCACTGGTTCAAATCATACCGGACGAGCAACTCAGCTTGATTACGGCAGGGGCAATACCTCCCAATCCGGCAGAGCTGCTGAATTCCGATGGCATGCAGCAACTTCTGGACCAGATGCTTGATGACTACGATTTTGTTCTGCTGGATTCCCCTCCCATCCAGAGTGTGACCGACAGCCTGACCTTGAGCAGGCTCGTTGATGGAACCGTTCTCGTTGTCCGGTCGGGAAAAACAACCTATGATACGCTGGATAATGGAATGAAGAAACTGCGGGAAGTCAATGCCCATCTTCTTGGTTTTGTCCTTAACGGGTTCAGTAAATCAGGCGGAGATTCCGGCTACTACGGTTACTACGATTATTATTCCAAGGATTCCTGAGCGTCGTCAATGTTCAGCCGGAAGATTCTGAAAGCCTGCGCTCGGTTGAGAGAATGATTGACATCCATTGCCATATACTGCCTGGAATTGATGACGGTGCTCCTGATCTCAAGGCCTCACTTGCCATGGCCGATATGGCGGTTGCCGACGGTATTCAGGTTATTATCGCCACACCCCATGTTGATGCCTCCGGGTATCTGTCCATGGCCATGATCAACACGGCGGTGGAACAGCTCAACAGTGTGTTGCGGCAAAGAGGTGTAGACCTTGTCATCTTCCCCGGCGCTGAAGTGCAGTCCCATGCGGCAATCCGGCTTGCCGATCAATACTGCCTTGCTGCGGGTTCTTTTTTTCTGTTGGAATTCCCCCACTCCCATCTCCCGGCTGATGCGCTGGACCTGGTCTATACTTTTGTGGACAAGGGCCTGACCCCGATCATCGCCCATCCGGAGCGGAACCGGGAAATCAACATGGAGCCGGAAAAACTTACAGGTCTGGTTGAGGCAGGGGCCAGAGTGCAGATAACCGCCGGCAGTCTGACCGGTGAGCTTGGCGCCAATGCCCGGATCTGTGCCCAGCTTCTATTGAAGAGGAACATGGTTCATTTTATGGCCACGGATTCACACTCGCCGAATTTCAGGAAACCGATTTTAAGCAGGGCTGTAAAACAGGCAAAAAAATATCTGGGCAGGGAAGGGGCGCTTGCATTGGTGCGGGAGAGCCCCCTTGCCATCCTTCCGGAAGGCTATTCTTTGCTTTAACCGGGTTTTTTTATTGTGCAGAAACTAGAGAAAAATATTCCGTTCCTGTTTTTTCTCCTCACTCTTTTTTTTGCGCCGCTTGCCTTTGGTACCGTAGAAACCTGGTCCATCGCAACCGTTGAACTGCTGGTCGGCAGTACCGCTCTCCTCTATTTTTTCCGGATCAGAAAAGAAAAGGCCGCTCTCTTCAAAACTCCGGGTCTGCTTCCACTTGCCCTGTTGATCGGATGGATATGTTTTCAGCTGATTCCGCTTCCTCCCGCTCTTGTCCGGATCCTTGCCCCGGCAACCTTCCAGGTCTATGCACCGATTCTCAGCATCGGTGACAGTGGTCACTGGATACCGCTTACGGTCATGCAGAAGGCAACCAGCCTCGAGTTGCTGCGGGTCAGTTGTTATGGATTGTTTTATATTCTGACCGTTCAGCTGCTCAGCCATGGTGGGCGGCTGCAAAAAACCGTTCGCTGGGTCGTCTGGCTGGCCATTGCCATTGCCTTTCTGGCCATAGTCCAGAAATTTACTTCGCCGGATAAAATATACTGGTTCCGACCGACACCGCCCAACGCCGGTACTGTCGGTCCGTGGGTGTATCATAATCACTATGCCGGTTTTATGGAGATGCTCTGCCCACTGGCGCTGGCACTTTTTTTCTATTACAGGCCGACCGTCAACTACAGCGAAACCTTGCGGGCGAGAGTGGCAGCTCTTTTTACCGATGCTTCCAGTAATCGGCACTTCTTTCTCGGTTTCGGTGTGGTGCTCATCATGTCTTCGGTCCTGGTTTCCCTGTCCCGGGGCGGTGTGATCAGCATGAGCCTGTCCCTGCTCCTGTTTCTTTTTCTGCTGAGTCGTAAGAAGACCAAGACCGGTCTCCTGTTTGTCCTTCTCTTTTGCTGCATACTGCTGGCCCTGAGCTGGTTTGGCTGGCAACCGCTGCTAAGTAAGTTCAGCCGGGCTATTACCGAGACCGGCGGTATAAAGGATGCAAGATTCATGATCTGGAAGGATGCGGGGGGCATAATCCGTGACTTCCTTTTTACCGGTTCAGGTTTTGGTACCTTTGTTGACATATACCCCCAATATCGAACCATCCCGGGAAATCTTGTCGCCGTTCATGCCCACAATGACTATATCGAACTGCTCACCGACGGCGGCCTGATCGGTTTTATTCTTGCGGGCTGGTTTGTCCTTGCGGTGATTGCAGAGGGCTGGAAAAAAATAACTATTAGAAGGGACCGATACGCAATCCTGGTCGGTATCGGTGCCTTGACCGGCATCGTCTCGATTCTGCTGCACAGTGTGACGGATTTCAATATGCACAATGGTGCAAACGGGCTCTATTTTTTCTTTCTCTGCGGGGTGCTTGTTTCCGCCGGTAATACCAGGCTGCACTTCCGTACCAGACCGACCTTACTCAAGCCTGCCGGAAGGCGTCGAAAGTATCTGTTTCCGGTTGCCGGTCTGCTGCTTTTTTTCATGGTCCTGCTGGTACACGGAGGAGGTTTTCTGGCCGCTTCCAGCTACAGCAACGTATCGTCGATCTATCTCAACCAACATCTTGCCGATGCAAAATTGCAACAGGTTCGCCGGGCGCTTGTCAGGTCCAAAACATATGATCCTCTGGAAGGGTTCTACCCGGCTACACTTGGGACGGTGGAACTGTATCTTCAGCACAGGGATAAGGCCCTGCTTCAATACGCTAAGGCGGCCCGGCTTGACCCTATGAATGGCGTCTATCTGCAGAACCTTGGGCTTTTCACGGCAGATAGATCCCCGGAGCAGAGTAAAGCGTTGCTTGCTGCTGCATATGAACGGGCATTACATAAGGAAAGACTTATTTTGACCTGGGCCGGATGGTTGCTGCAGGCTGGAGAACGGCAAGAGGCGGTCGAGGTGTTGAAAAACGGTCTTCAGCGATATCATCGACTGCTTGTTTCTTATCTTCCCATTCTTGTGGCGTATTCGTTCAGCCGGGAAGAGATCGCCAATATACTGCCGGAGTCAACCTCCTCTTGGATACGTCTTGGAAAATTCATGGAAAAGAGGGGAAAACTTATCGAGTCTGAATACTACCGAAGCCATGCTTTGAAGTATCTTGATCAGGAAAAAATAATCAGACCGTGGTATTTCGGCCAGTTATATAGCTTTTATCGCCGGCAAAAACAGGACGATAAGGCGTTGGCCGTTTTACGGCAGGCTATCGAACGACTGCCCGACTATGCACCTTTTCATGTCTATCTCGGTAATTATTATAAGAAAGAGGGCATTGATTACCGGGCCAGGGAGGAATATGAACAGGCCCTGCTTCTCGAACCTGGTAATGAAAAAATCAGGAAAAAACTTAAACAGCTGAAAGGCGGCGGCCGGAACAGCTTGTGATGCCAGGGCAGGGGATGCATCTGAGCCGGATTTTTGTAACTGGTCCCAGGATTTGTAACTATGGGTTTTTATCTATCTTAAACCTGTAACCTGTAAGTGTTCAGGGGTGCCGTAGTTCCTCCGTGGACTTACCCATAGTCTCCCCCCAGTCTCACTTCCCGTCATCCCCGTGCAGGCGGGGATCCAGTGGCGACATTGTTATCGATTCCGGAATCATTTATGTCATCCCCGCGCAGGCGGGGATCCAGTCCTTGCATGGTGTCCTTTATTGGAAACGCCCATCTTGTATACCTGGATCCCCGATAACAGCCCTCGGGGATAACGGGGAGGTGGCTGGCAATCCGCAATGGGGAAGGTGATTGGATTGGCTTAAGGGGGACTGGTTGAATGAAGTACAAGGAACAGACCTGATCGGTATTCTTTTTTCTCCGTCATCCCCGCGCAGGCGGGGATCCAGTCTTTGAACGGTGTTCTTTATTGGAAACGTCCGTCTTGTATGCCTGGATCCCCGATAACCGCACTCGGGGATGACGTGGAGGCGTGGATCCAGTCCTTGGATGGTGTTCTTTATTGGAAACGTCCGTCTTGTATACCTGGATCCCCGATAACAACCCTCGGGGATGACGGGAAGGTGGCCGTCGCTGTTAATGTTAAAGGCTTTGCCCCCACCCCGTCATCCCCGCGCAGGCGGGGATCCAGTTCTTGAACGGTGTTCTTTATCGGGATCGTCCCTCTTGTATACCTGGATCCCCGACAACAGCACTCGGGGATGACGGAAAGGTGGTCGTCGCTGTTAATGTAAAAAGACTTTGCCCCACCGTCATCCCCGCGCAGGCGGGGATCCAGTCTTTGAACGGTGTTCTTTATTGGGAACGCCCGTCTTGTATACCTGGATCCCCGATAACAGCCCTCGGGGATGACGGAAAGGTGGCCTGGCAATCCGCAATGGGGAAGGTGAGTGGATTGGCTTAAGGAGAAACTGGTTGAATGAAGTACAAGGAACAGGCCTGATCGGTGTTCTTTTTTCTCCGTCATCCCCGCGCAGGCGGGGATCCAGTCGTTGCATGGTGT
>DRKH01000200.1 GCA_011051825.1 Desulfobulbus sp. | reverse complement strand
CCATGGATTTCAGCAGGTCGGTGACCGTACCGTTCAAGTAGGCCTTGACGTTGCCCTTTTTTTCCAGAGCCGGGATTGCGGTTGCCGCAATCTGATCGGGAAAGGCGTGGGTATGAAAGTCGATATAACCTGCCATTCGCACTCCTATGGACCAAAAAATCGTAAGCCGAGCTGCACAACCAGCAGGGCGTAAAGGCCGGCTGCTACATCATCAAGCATGATGCCCAGGCCGCCATGGATATGCCCGTCCAGCCAGCCCACCGGGAATGGTTTCAGTATATCAAAAATTCGGAAGAAGACAAAACCAAGAATAACCCAGAGCGGATGGGCCGGGACCGCGGCCAGGGCAATGAGCTGGCCGACGATCTCATCGATGACCACCAGCCCCGGATCTCCGTGGTCAACTATTTTTTCGGCAGCACCGGCGGCAATGGTTCCGATGACAAAAATACCGGCGATAACGCCGAAATACGGAGCAAGAGGTAAAGAACGCAGCCAGAACCAGAGCGCCACTCCGACCATGGACCCCCAGGTGCCGGGTGCCTTGGGCAGGTATCCGCTGTAGGCCCCGGTGGCGATAAACATGTACAACCTGTCCATATTGATAAGGGGTTAAGGGTTAATCGTGTTTCCGAGCATTGTCCCGGGTTGCACCGGCTTGAACACATGCATCGTAGATGGATCGTAAAGGAATTTTTTTTGAAATTGCCAACGCGCTGCAGGATTCATACTCCGGGGTGATGAGCGGCCCGGCCGGGGTCTGGATCTCTTTGGCTTCCACCTCTCCCCAGGGGGTTTTCAGGTAGATTTTTCTACGGGGCAGAGTCATCCGCTGCTGTCGATGAAAACGGAGGCCGATGGCCGTGGTCTCTGAAAAAATAACCTGTTTCAGCTCCAGAGACAGGGCCGGTTCACAGAGAACCTTGAGTCGGAAACCGGGCCGCCCCTTTTTCATCTGGATGGGAGTCAGGCTCACATCAAGAGCACCGGCGATCATCAGCTGCCTGCTGACATGGGGCCAGGTTTCCGGGTTCCAGTCATCGATGTGGGTTTCCAGGACTTCCACCTCACCGGCTTCGGTAACCTCGTGTCGTAGTCCTATGCAGAGCCGCAGGAGATTGGGTCGTCCGTCTGTCCGTTTGCTGGTGCCGGCGCCGTATCCGGTTGCGCCCATGGTCATGGCAGGCATAGGGCCGAAATCATCGGCCAGTTCACAGGCAAGGGCCGCGCCGGTCGGGGTGACCAGTTCCTGCTGGAGTTCTACGCCGTAGACCGGTACATCTTTCAGCAAGCCGCAGACCGCCGGGGCGGGCAGCGGAATCTCGCCGTGGGCGCAGCTTGTCCAGCCCCCGGACATGGGCAGGGGGGAACAGAAAATCGTATCAATCTGCAGTTGATGAAAACCGGCAACAACGCCCACCACATCAACCAGGGCGTCCACTGCCCCGACTTCATGAAAGTGAACCGCATCCGGTGTTGTACCATGGACAACGGCCTCGGCCTCGGCCAGACGGGTAAAGACCGCCAGAGACCGTTGCTTGACCGGATCAGCCAGGGTTGATGCCTGCAGAAGTTCTTTTATGTCCCGCAGGTGCCGATGCGGCTGGTCCTGGTCAACATGGACCCGGACCTGGAGTGCGGCAAGACCACGTGCAGATACTTTTTTAATTTCAAGCCGGACGCCGGAAACGGGTAGGGCGGCAAGCGTTCTGCGAAGATCATCTTCTTCCAGGCCTGCCTGGAGCAGGGCACCAAGCAGCATGTTGCCGCTGATGCCGGAAAAACAGTCAAGATAGGCTGTTTTCATCAGGTGAACTGATCGCCGGGACCAAAAGGAGAACCACAGAGGCAGGCTGCCACCGACATCCGTTTTTTTCCTTCGGGCTGGATTTCACGGATGAGTAGATTATCCCTGCCGCAGGCAACGAGCAGTCCTTCCTTGTCGGCCCGGCAGATGGTGCCCGGGTGCTCACTGCCGTTGCGGGCAATGACCTCGGGTTTGAAGAAGCGAAAGCGTTTCCCGTTCAGGAAGCCGTAGGCGGAGGGCCAGGGGTCAAGGCCACGGAGCAAACAGTGCAGCTCACGGGCTGGACGGTCCCAGTCAATGTGCCCCTGCTCCTTGGTCAGCATGGGTGCTTCGGTGGCGAGAGCATCATCTTGTTTTATGGGCGGCAGCTTGTCCTCTTTGAGCAGGGCAATGGCCTCAAGCAGGGTCTTGCCGCCGAGCAGGGACAGTTTTTCAAACAGCGAACCGGCGGTATCCTCATCCGTGATGGGCATTTTTGCCGGCAGCAGAATATCACCGGTATCCATGCCCTCGTCCATCTGCATAATGGTGACGCCGGTTTCCGCCTCACCATTGATCAGGGCCCATTGGATGGGGGCGGCACCTCGATATTTCGGCAGCAGGGAGCCGTGTACGTTCACCGTGCCCATGGGAGGCAGGTTGAGCAGGGAACCGGGCAGGATTTTCCCATAGGCGGCAACAATAATAAGGTCCGGATGCAGGTCGCCGATCTCGGCCAGGAAATCGTCTGTTCGGATGGAGGTTGGCTGTAAAACCGGAATACCCGCTTCCTGCGCCAGGATCTTAACCGGCGGCGCCTGCAGTTTCTTGCCCCTTCCCTTTTTTCTGTCCGGCTGGCAGACCACGCCGACTACCGTATCCGGCCCGTCAAGCAGGGCCTGCAGGGCGGGAACGGCAAAGTCCGGCGTGCCCATGAAAAGAATGCGAAGAGCCTTCATAACCTGTTTTTTAAAATTTTTTTCAATTTTTTCTTGTACAACCCTCTTTTCAATGCACTGAGGTGATCGATAAACAGTTTGCCGTGCAGATGATCAACCTCATGTTGAATGATCCGGGCAAAGCGATCTTCGGCATCAAAGTTGATCGGGTTGCCGTCAAAGTCCAGAGCCGAGACATGGATTTTCTGAAACCGCTTCACCTTGGCCTCGTACTCGATCACACTCAGGCAGCCTTCCTCTCCGGCAACACTGCCCTCACCGTCGGAGATAACCGGGTTAATCAGGGTGATGAATTTTTTTTTCTCATCATCCCTGGAGACATCAACCACAATAATCTGTCTGAGTACACCAATCTGATTGGCGGCCAGGCCCACGCCGGGGGCATCATACATGGTCTCTCCCATGTCGGCGGCCAGTTGCCTTAATTCTTCGTCAAAGACGGTGATTTTTCGTGCCTTTTTCCGCAGAACCGGCGCGGGGTAGGTTAAAATTTTTCGGATTGCCATTGGTTCTTATTTAAATTTTGAGCGCGTTCTGTTGTATCTCATGAGTTCTGAAAAGGTACCGGCAGTATCACCTCATCCCCGAGTGGTTTCATACCGTGTAATCATTCAGGGATGACCTGGAAAAGAAAATGTGACCAAATAGGAATAGATACCTGCTCAGATATTGATAACGTAACTATTCAGGTAGGGGCAGAGAACTAGCCCAACCATCACCTGTAACTGTT
>DRKH01000199.1 GCA_011051825.1 Desulfobulbus sp. | reverse complement strand
CGGAGTCTCTGCTTCGCTTCGCTTACCTGAACGAATATGGAGCACTGGTAAACATTTACAATTTGGATGTAACGCCAGGGGCGTGACATCCCGGTGAACGGTTACGAACTGCGATCTGTCTCCATGCTCTGTCCGGTTTTATTGTATGTTGTGCCCGGCCTGCCGGAATAATGATTTATCTGAAAATTACCCTTGAAATGATGTTGTTTCTGGTTATTTTCATCGTTGGTTGTGGCTGTAAATTAAAAAAAACTGGTTTCAGTCATACTGGTTTACAAGAGATTGCTATGAAGAGATTAAAAAATATTATGTATATGCACCGTGCCGTTGCCGGCGTTATGCTGGTTCTCCTGCTGGCAACACCCCTTGCCGCACTGTCTTCGAACACCCCCGACCCGACGGCCCAGATGAAGCCGTTTATTGCCAAGATGACAAAAATTCTGGCTGAAGCGGATTTTAAAAACGACGTTAAATGCACAATCTGTCAACGGCTTATTGATATCTCGCGGGAACACTTTGATTACAATGAGATGTCCAAGCGGGTCCTGGGAAGAGCCTGGCGCAAACTGTCGGACGCAGAGAAAGAAAACTTCGTCGACCTGTTTACCGAGTTGCTGCAGTATGCCTATGTCGGTAAGATTCAGAACTATGCCGGTCAATCCATTATCTTTAAAGGCCAGCGTATCCGGGGAAAGAGAGCCGAGGTTAAAACCTTGCTCGTTGACAAGGAAAAAACCATTCCGGTCTCCTATATCATGCTGCTCGAAGGTGATAAGTGGATGGTGTATGATGTGGTGGTCGAGGGTGTGAGTCTGGTGCGCAACTACATGGAACAGTTTCGAGAAATTCTGCGCAAGGATAAGTATAGCGGTCTGGTCAAGCAGATAGAGCAGAAGGTCAAAGAACTTGAGAAAGACCGGGCAAAACATTTTGCCCAGAAACAGCAGTAACCCGGGGCGGTTCGAACAATTCCATGTTTGATATTCAACACTATCTTGCCGGAAAAAGGAAACGGGTCGAAGATGCACTTGATACCCTGATGCTGTCGGCCGGCGGCGACTTTGCCGACCACGTCGCTGCCATGCGCTACAGCCTTTTTATCGGCGGCAAAAGGGTCCGGCCGATTCTCTGTCTGGCTGCAGGTGCATGTATCAGTCCGGACCCTGCCCTTGAAGAGAGCCTGCTGCCGGTCGCCTGTGCCCTGGAATGTATCCATACCTATTCACTCATTCACGATGATCTGCCGGCCATGGATGATGATGACCTCCGACGGGGGCATCCCACCAACCACAAGAAGTTCGGAGAAGCCGAAGCAATTCTGGCTGGTGATGGCTTGCTGACCTTTGCCTTTGACCTGCTCTCTGATCCCCGTTTTACCGGACTTGCCGATTCCGCCAGATTACAGATCACTCACACCATAGCCAGGGCGGCCGGTTCACTGGGCATGGTTGGTGGACAGGCTCTGGATATGGATGGTGAGGGCAGGGAAATGAGTTTTAAAGAACTCAAGACCATCCATAGCAGTAAAACCGGCGCTCTGATAACAGCCTCTGTTCTCAGTGGTGCCATCGGTGCCGGCGGGACCCCCGCGCAGCTTGATGCCCTGCAAACGTATGGCGATACTATCGGCCTGGCCTTTCAGATAGTCGATGATCTGCTTGATGTTACCTCCACAACCGAGGAACTCGGTAAAACGGCGGGCAGTGATGCTGAGCATGACAAAGCCACCTACCCGGCATTTTTCGGTGTTGAAAAAACAAGGAAAATGGCTGAACAGGCCAGCCAGGCGGCTATCGAAGTACTGTCTTCATTTCCTGACAGTGCTGATCCCCTGCGTGCACTTTCACGATATATTGTTGAAAGAACAAAATAAAAAATCTGTTCTCCTGGTTCGTGTGGCAAATCCGCCAGCAGAGGAGGTTCGCCGGGCGGTTATGATAGTACAGATAGTACAAATACTCAATTCCATACCCTGCAGGAGGCTTCCATTCCGCTTCATCCTCGGCCAGTGCTCGTTGCCTGTAACTGAGGATGTCTCATTTCCGTTGATTATTTCGATATATGAAAAGAGTTCGTGTCCGCTCATGGAGTTTCCATAATCTACTTGTCTGGCTGTTGTTGTACCTGCTTGTCGGTCCGTTTTTTGCGGCAAAGCCCTCAATGCACATCCTGGTCAACCTGATGATGAGTGCCGTCCTTTTTTCTGCGGGTTACGCCGTGAACCGGCAGAGCAAAATGTTTACCCTTATCCTCGTCCTGATGGGGGTGACCCTTGTTCTGTTCTGGGTTGATGTCTTTGAACTGGTTTCTTTTTCGCATCAGGCCAGTTCCATGATTCTTTGTCTCTACCTGGGATTACTTGCCTATTCCCTGGCACGATTGATATTTACTACACGTACTATAACACCGGCTCTGATTTCAGGGGCACTGTGTTTATATCTGATCTTTGGTATGTTATGGGGTAGTCTATATTATCTTCTGGAGCTTCTGCACCCCGGCTCATTCACCGGGACATTGCTTACAGGCGCCGTAACCCCTTCCGAGAATCTTCATTATTTCCAATATTTCAGTTTCGTTACTCTGACAACACTCGGCTATGGAGATATTTTACCGCAGAACAGATTCGCTACAGCTTTCTGCCAGATAGAGGCGATTATCGGTCAGTTTTTCATGGCGGTTCTGGTTGCAAGATTTGTCGGAATACAGGTCGCGCAGGAGTTTGGCGGAGACAAGTGATCTGTCTCTAAACAATACGATCGTTTTATGGAGTTTCTTTCCCTTGAAATTGATACATCTGCTGTGCATTGTCCTTCTTCTGTCCGGTCTTTCCTCCTGCAGCCCGAAGGCCAAGATTATATCTTCCTGGGTTGACCCGTCACAAAAAGAATATTCTGCCGGGGATATTCTGGTTATCGGGTTGAGCAGGAGCGAGGCAAGTTCAAAGCTCTGGGAAAATGTCTTTGTCGATCATTTTTCCCGAATCGGTGTTCATGCCATGGCCAACCATAAGGTCATGGGCAGGGTTCCGCAACCGGATCGAGAGGCGGTCCAGGCTGCAATTCAAAAGGCCGGGGCTTCCTCGGTTCTGATTACCCATGTCGTTGACGTTACCTCCACAACCTACACTCATCCGGGAACCCTCCATTTTGAACCAAGTGGGTTTTACGGCGGTATGTATGGGTATTATGGGCAGACCTATCGGGCAGTCTACACACCCCCGGTTGATTCAACCCGTACTGTTGTTCGCCTGGAATCCAATCTGTATGATGTCGCTTCCGCCCGTCTGGTCTGGAGTGCCCGGTCAGAGGCCCTGAATCCGAAACTTCTGCGGACGGATTTTGACCGGGTGGTTGGGGTACTGACGGCGGATATGAAAAAAAAAGGTGTGCTTCGTTAATTTAACCTGACGGCTGAATACTGCTATGCAAACACTACCGGAGAATAAAACTAAACTTGTCTGCACGATCGGTCCTGCATCTGATTCCTATGCAATGATTGAACAGATGATTGAAGCAGGGATGAATGTGGCGCGGTTGAATTTTTCTCACGGTGACTTTTCCGGTCACGGCGAGGTGATCAGTACAATTCGTGCAGCTGCCGACAAAACCGGGAAAAGGGTGGCCATCATGGCAGATCTTCCCGGTCCCAAGATGCGGATAGGTCGCTTTGAACAGGAGCCGGTCTACCTGCGCAAGGATGAACGGTTTATTCTGACAAGTGATGATGTTGTCGGAAACCGCCAACGGGTTTCAATTACGTTGAAGACCTTGCCCCGTGCCGTTCAGCCGGGTAACACGCTCTTTCTTTCCGACGGCCTGATTCAGCTTCGGGTTGAGCGGGTCCAGGGAGCGGATATCGTCTGTACTGTTGTGGTCGGCGGAGAACTTCGTTCGAGAAAGGGCCTCAATCTGCCCGGTGTTGACCTGGGGGTCAGTGTTTTTACGCCCAGAGACCGTGAGTGCATGCAGTTTGCCCTGGAGCAGGGGGTAGATGCGATCAGTCAGTCGTTTGTCAACTGTGCTGCCGATATTGAAGAAGTCCGGCAGGCGGCCCGTGATATGGGGTTTAATCCGTTTATCATTGCCAAAATTGAGCGGTCAAAGGTCCTCGAGAATATAGATGAAATTCTGAATGCATCCGACGGTATCATGGTTGCCCGCGGCGACCTGGGGGTTGAAATTCCCATTGAACGAATAGCTGTCGCCCAGAAATTTATTACCCGCAGGGCCAATCTGCAGGCAAAGCCGGTCATCACTGCTACCCAGATGCTGGAATCCATGACCCGCAACCGCAGGCCCACCAGGGCCGAGGCCACGGACGTGGCCAATGCTATTTTAGACGGCAGCGACTGTGTCATGCTCTCAGAAGAATCGGCCATGGGCGACTATCCGCTGGAATCGGTCCGGATGCTGGCAAAGATTGCCGCTGCCACAGAACCACATCGTCCACCTAAACATTTTGAACGTGCTCTGCAATGTCTGAATACGCCGTTGTCCAGGGCCGGTATGGTTGATTCAATCACTAAAAGTGTTGAATCCATTATGGATGATCTGGAGAGTACGGCGGCAATTCTTGCCCCGACCGCCAGCGGTCATACGGCCCGCAGCCTGACCAGATTTCGATTATCGTCATGGATTCTGGCCGTCAGTGCCAGTGAAAAGACCTGCCGTGAACTGCTCTTTTCCTATGGGGTGCATTCGATTCTGGAGAGTGTTCATCCCGAGGACTGGACCGAGTATGCACAAGACTATGCCCATGAATTTTCCCTGTCCGGCAGCTATATTATCCAGACAGAAGGTCCTTCGCCTGCTCACCCCGCCGCCAATCACAAAATGGAAATTATTCCTTTGTCATGAGCTGCGCGGCATGTATCTTTGTAACTGGTCACAGGATTTGTAACTATGTGTTTTCATCTACCTTAAACCTGTAAGTGAGCAGGAGTGCCGTAGATTCGTGCAGGCGCGACCGTGCGAAGAGGTAAGCGAGGGACGAGACTCCGTGCAGTCCCCCTGAACACTTACGTATCTTTTATAATGCGGCTGTGGAATGAAGATAGTTGTAGCACCAAACGCCTTTAAGGGTTCAATGACTGCACGTCATGCCGCTGAGTCGATGGCAGCGGGGATTCGCATGGCCTGGCCTGATGTGCAAATTGAGCTGGTTCCGGTCGCCGATGGCGGTGACGGTCTGGTTGCCGTTGCTCTGGATGCCCTGCAGGGCAAGCGGTACAGACTTCTTGTCACCGGTCCCCGGTTTGAACTTGTTGAATCGGAATTCTGTCATGTCCCGGAACTTTCATTTGCCGCCATTGAGATGGCCCTGGCATCCGGTCTTGCCCTGCTGCCCGAAGACATGCGGGATCCGGTCCTGACAACAACGCTTGGCACCGGCGAACTGATTCTTGCCGCTCTGGATCTAGGGGTGCGGAAGATCGGGGTCGGTATCGGCGGCAGTGCCACCTGCGATGGTGGTATCGGCATGGCAACGGCCCTTGGTGCGCTTTTTCTTGATGCCGCAGGCCGTCCTGTTTCACCGGTTGGCGGAGCATTACAGGATATTGTTCATATTGATCTGTCGGGCCTGGACCCCAGGATCGGTGATACTGTCATCGAAGCCGTTTGTGATGTGGAAAATCCTCTGCTTGGTGAGCAGGGTGCGGCCAGGGTGTACGGGCCCCAGAAGGGTGCCGGCCGGGAACAGGTTGAACAACTGGAAATCGGTTTAACTCATCTTGCCCGGGTGATCCAGGCCGATCTCGGCCTGGATGTTCGTAATCTTCCCGGCGCAGGGGCCGCCGGTGGTCTTGGTGCCGGTCTCCATGCCTTTCTCGGTGCCGCCCTTCGCCCGGGTGTGGATGTGGTTCTGGATCTGGTGGGCCTGGACGAAAAACTGGAGGGCGCCGCTCTTGTTCTGACCGGTGAGGGACAGATCGATTTTCAGACTGTTTTTGGTAAGGCACCGGCCGGGGTGGCGCAACGGGCAAAAAAACAAAAAATACCCTGCATCGTTGTGGCCGGATCGGTCGGAGCGGATCTGGGAACGTTACATCAACAGGGGGTGGATGCGGTTTTCAGCCTCTGCCCGGGGCCGATGTCGCTCAAGGAGGCCATGGCGCAGGCCGAAACTTCCATCAGTAGGACAACGGAACAGGTCATCCGCTGTTTTCTGGCCGGGCAACGGCGTTCCATCATCTCCTGACATCCATCTCCTTAACCTGCTCTTTTTTAGGGCACGCCCTGTTTCCTGAATACTCCTTCTGGACAATGATCATTGTCAGTCCAATCAGGAACACGCCGGGCAGGGTACGTATCGGCGGAAGACCATGCCCGAGAGTCCAGTCAATAAGAAGAATGAGCGGTGGGTACAGGTACGAATAGGCCATGACTCTGGTCGGACCCAGGTAGAGGGTCGACCACTGGGAAAGAAAAAAGGTAATAATGGTGCAGAAAACCGCGAGATACCATATACCGATCCAGACCATGGGCCGGATCGCTGTCCATGGGGTGGTCATAAGCTTTGGTGCAGCCATCAGGAGCAGCCAGCCGCAGCCGGTCGCCAGAATCCAGAATGTCATAACCGCCATGGGTTCGCCCCGGTAAAAGAGTTTAACCAGGGGCGTATAGAGCGCCATCAGCAGGCATCCACAGAAAAAGAGAAGGTCTCCACGGTTGAGCTCCATGGCCATCAGGTTAGCCGGGTTGCCGTGAAAAAGGACCCAGATCGCCCCGATCATGGCAAGCACCAGGGCCAGCAGCCGGTTACGCCCCAGTCGCTCGGACAGCAGAATCATGCTGTACAACCCTGATATTCCCGGAACAAGGGTAAAAATAACCCCGGTGTTGAGCGCGGTGGTGTATTGGAGGGCGGCAAACATGAGAATGAAGAAACCAACCAGTGCAAGACTGATCACGCTGTAGCGCAGGAAAGTTACCGGATTCGGCCGCGTGATCCGGTATTTTTTCTGAACGTAGGGCAGGAACAGCAGAGTGGCACAGGAAAACCGGATCAGGGTCAGAACAGTCGGGTCCATGCCGTCGGCAATAGCCTTGCCCACTGTAAAGGAGGTTGAGACCAGGGTGGCCGTCAGCAGCATAAGCAGGTGGATGCGCCATCGGGGCGGTCCGTTCAACTGTCTTGTGTTCACCCAAGCTGCTCACAAAGGAGAGGGTGCAGTCGTGCATTACCGGCAAGGATTTCCGGGTAAAACGGAGAGTAGGCCTTGCCTGCAAAATCGGTAACCTTGCCGCCGGCCTCTTCAACCAGGAGCCAGCCTGCCGCGGTATCCCAGGGCTTGAGGTCCATCTCCCAGAAACCATCGAGTCGCCCGCAGGCAACATAGGCAAGGTCAACCGCAGCTGCCCCGGCCCGTCGGATATCCCGGACCTTGGGCAGGATCGTACGCATCTGTGCCATTACCTGGTCAAGCTTTGCGTGGATATCATAGGGAAAACCGGTAGCCACCAGGGCCTGGACAAGAAATTCCGTCTCTGTTACCTGGATTTTTTTGTCGTTGAGCCATGAGCCACCGCCGCGCCAGCAACAGAACAGTTCATCCTGCAGCGGGCAGTAAATAACACCCAGCATTATGACGCCGTTTTCCATCAGGGCTATGGAAACGGCAAAAATAGGAAAGCCATGGGCAAAATTGGTGGTCCCGTCAAGCGGGTCGATAACCCAGACCCGGCCATCCGGCTGTTTGGGGTTTTCCCCGGCAGACTCCTCAGCCATGATTGCGATGTCCGGAGCATCTTCCTGCAGGGAGGCGACAATAGCGGTTTCAGCGGCAATGTCGGCTTCGGTAACCAGGTTGATTTCCCCTTTCATGGTAATGGTGTGGGGCCGGCCATACAGTTCTTTTAAAATTAATCCGGCGGTCAAGGCTGCACGTCCTGCCGCCTGGAGCAGCGGGCTGAGTTCGGGATTGGAACATTGTTTTTTTAGAAAATCCAGTCTGTTCATAAGGACACCTGTCATAGGGAGGATTAAGGGAGGTCAACGTTCAGGTTCAGTCGGCCCGGTTTTCCATAGGGCCAGGGCCCTCTGGTATATTTTTGTGCGTGGAATATCCAGGTCTGCAGCTATCTGCTGGACGGCATTTTTAAGGGAAATATTGTGCTGGTCACGATACCAGAGAATGAGTTCATCAATGTCTTCAGGTTTGTCGGGTGCAGCCTGACCGGCTCCGTCAACAATCACCACAAATTCACCTCGATTTTTCCCTTCACAACCCCGGCTGAGTTCGGATAATGTGCCCTGACGCCATTCTTCATGTACTTTTGTGAGTTCGCGAAAAAACTGGGCCTGTCGATCGCCAAGGGCGTACATGGCGTCAGCAAGACTGCGCTGAATTCGATGGGGTGATTCATAGAAGATCAGAGGACAGGGCAGGGGG
>DRKH01000198.1 GCA_011051825.1 Desulfobulbus sp. | reverse complement strand
CTGTAACATCTTGCTTGCCTTTTCGCCCATTTTCTGCGTTGCGAAAAAAGTTACATAGCACTGCTATGCAACTCTTTTCACGCCTTGAAAATGAACGAAAATTCGGCGCAATATTGTTACACTTATTTCCTTACAGTCCCTTACCGTCGGCCTGGTGGATATTTTACGCTTTGCTCCATTTATCCGCTCCGGCCATGATCGCTTTCAGGAAACACCATGGTCGTGCAGAAAAGATGCATACTGTTTATCGATAGTCAGGAAGTGGTTTACCAGGTACCCCTTGAGGAAATCCATCAGGGGCATTTCCAGATTGGGAACTCCGCTCTCAAGCTGCTTCTCGAGTGTGCTTGCCTGATTGATCAGTTCCTTATGAATCGCCTTGTGCTGCTCGGCTTCCGGGTAGCCATATTGGTCAAAGAGGTCCTCTTCGGTTTTGAAGTGCGTGCGGGTAAATTCAACGATACTGCCGAGAATCTTCCGGGTTGTCTGTTTGGGCTCTCCAGCCTTCATGGCCCTGTGCAATTCGTTAATATACGTGACAATCTCCTTGTGCTGATGGTCAATGGAATGGATATTCAACACCAGCGAATCATTCCATTCCAAAACAGCATCCTCGCCGGCCCGTTTACTGGATGCCGCTACCCGGTGGGCTGCCTCGGTGTTGCCCAGGTCAAAACGGGCGGTCTCCTTTTGCAGCTCTTCGACAACGGTGGAGAGGAGCTGGGCACTGACTTCGACCCGAACGCTGCATCGGCGGGAGTTATTGGCCAGTTCACTGACCTCGGCAATATCACGGGCCACTTCACCGGCAACGGCAGAGCTCTGGGCAACGTTTTCATTGACCTCGGCAATGCCGTGGGTCGCTTCGTTTACATTGGCCGCTATGTCGGAGGTGGTTGCGTTCTGCTCCTCAACGGCGGTTGCAATGGTGGAGACTATTTCATTGACGTCATTGATGACCTCGGTGATTTGATTGATTTCGGTGACCGTGTCATCTGTAGAATTCTGGATGGATTCGATTTTGGCCTTGATTTCGCCGGTTGCCTCGGCGGTTTGTTTGGCAAGTTCTTTAATTTCATTGGCAACGACGGCAAAGCCCTTACCCGCTTCTCCGGCCCGGGCTGCCTCAATGGTGGCATTGAGGGCCAGCAGGTTGGTCTGTTCGGAAATTTCAGTAATAACCTCGGTTACCTTGGAAATCTCACGGGCTGCCTGACCAAGGGTATTGACCTTTTCTGAAGAACTCCGTGCATAGCCGACCGCCTCGGCGGTAATCCGGTTTGCCTTGTCGGTGGAGGCGGAAATTTCCTGGACCGCCGCAGTCATTTCCTCAACCGCAGTGGCGACTATGTTGACATTGCCGGCGGCCTGTTCACTGGCCATGGAAACCGTGTTCATGTTGACGCTCATCTCCTCGGTGGCCGCCGCAACCGTGGTCGCCCGTTCTGCCGACTGTTCGGCGTCCCGGGACATCTCGCCGGCCGCCTGGCCGAGGTCGTGGGAGGTGTCGGCCATTCGTTTGGCCTCGGACATCAACTTACCGATGAGCTGCTGCAGGCCGAGAACCATATCCTGGAGTGCGGCCTGGAGGCTGCCGGGTACCGGATTTCTGTTCATGGGAATATCCAGTTTGCCGTCGGCAATCTGCCGGGCCATCTCGACCATGGTCGTGGGTTCTCCCCCGAGCAGACGGAGGATGGAACGGGCATTGAGCAGGAGAATTACCAGGATAACGGACAGTCCTATGATGCTTGATGCCAGAAGGATGTTTCTGGTGGTTGCCGCCACCTGATGCTGGCTTTCGCTGATCTCCGCCTGGGTCTGTCGCGCGGTTTTGGCGATGTGCTCTTTTATTTCGGAGACGGTTTTGTCGAGGATCCCCAGAATAACAACTGACTGTTTGGTGAGAATAGTTTCAATCTCATTTTCATTTTTATCAATAAGATCGCTGAAGGCATCATTCATCTCCTGGGCCTGGATTCTGGCCCTGGTCATGTCCAGACCGATATAGACCTCGCCTATCTGCTCTCCGTCGGAGAGCACGGGCTGCTTGACCACCAGTACATCGGGGTCCTCCTGGCCGGCCTGGATGATCTTTTTGATATCAGGTCGGCCCTTTTCCGGCAGGTAGGACTTGAGCTTCGGGTTTTTTCTGTTCAGGTACCTGGTCATGGGCGTCTGTTTATCGTCCATGTAAAAGACGAAGACCATGTACGGATTTTTATGGGCACTGCGGACAAAGCCGTTCAAGGCGCTGAAGTTTTTGGAGATGACCGCGTCCTCCGCTACCTGGGCCAGCAGCAGGGCCTGGGTCTTCCCGTTCTGCCGCCGCATCTTTCTCAGCTCCTGTTGAATGGAGTCGGCGGTATCCTGCAGGATATCCTCACTGGATTCGGTCAGGGCGTCCTGGGTGGTGACCGTCATGGATTTGAGGTTGGTCTGCAGGTCACCTGCGAGCATCTGCAACATTTTGCCGACCATCTCCGTATTGGAATTAAAGCCGGCGGTTATCTTCTCATCCAGCATTCTGTTTCCCTTGGCCTGAAAAAAGAGGATAACCATGACCATGGCGACAAGTCCTGCCACCAGGGCAAAGGCTACCGGAGCAATGAGTTGGAGGCGTAAGTTGTTACGCAGGAATGCTTTTGCCATGATAGATCTCCGCACGGAAGCTGTAAAAAGAGCACTAGACTAAAAGTCTTGAACGTTTAAATAAGTATTCTCATTTACTTATGAT
>DRKH01000197.1 GCA_011051825.1 Desulfobulbus sp. | reverse complement strand
GCCTCCGTAATACGGCTCAACAAGAAGAATATTTTTTTTTATGTCGGTCATACATTTTTCCTTTTATGAGACGGGGAAAACCCTGTATACCAGATTTAACCGGATATTCTTTTTTTGGTAACTGTTCAGGAGCACCCCACGGAGTATACGCTCGAAGTCTGCGCTTATCTACCTCTCTGCACGGTCAGGCCTGATTCACATAGGAATCACTATAGTTCACAGGCCTGACTGCACAGATATGGAGCACTCCTGAACAGTTACAGGTGGTGGTAGGGATAGTTCTCTGCCCCTACCTGAATAGTTACTTTTTTTGTAACTATTCAGATGTAACTGGTCCCAGGATATGTAACTATTTGTTTTCATTTTTCAGAAAATTTTCATTTTTCAGAAAATTTTCATTTTCCAGGAACTTTTCATTTTCCAGGAATTGTACGTTGGCACGGGTGCTCCTGAACAGTTACCTTTTTTTACTCAAAAATCGTCCATGAAGCAGGTTGTTCATGGTCGATTTTCTTTGTTATATTGACATATGTACATCAAAGACATTTCTTTAAAAAAAACCCTTTCCAAAAGCTGAGGTATTCATCATGTCCACCTGGTATGTTGCTGTAAACGATAAATCCATCGGTCCCCTGTCCACCAGTGAGCTCGCATCCGCTCTGGCCTCCGGCCGGTACTCGGGCTCAACCATGGTCTGGCGGGACGGCTTTTCCGACTGGCAGCCGGCCGCAGAGGTCGCTGAACTGCATTCCCCGGTTTCGGCAACGCCGCCACCGCCGGTCTCGGGACAACAGGCCCATGAGATCGATTACGAAATTTTCGGACATGAGATGCAGTTTGTGGAGATAGAACTGGACCCGCAGGAAAGTGTGATCTCCGAAGCTGGAGCCATGATGTATATGTCGGACCAGGTCGTCATGGAAACCATTTTCGGCGACGGCTCACAGCAGTCGCAGTCAGGTGGTTTTTTCGACAAGATGATGGGGGCTGGTAAACGATTGATCACCGGCGAGGGCCTGTTTATCACCATGTTCACCTTCAATGGCGAGGGCAAGGGAAAAGCCGCCTTTGCCTCCCCCTACCCCGGTAAGATCATCCCCCTTGATTTGAAAAATTATGACGGCCGTATTATCTGCCAGAAAGATGCCTTTCTCTGTGCGGCCAAGGGTGTTTCCATCGGCATTGCCTTTCAGAAAAAAATAGGAACGGCGCTGTTTGGCGGAGAGGGGTTCATTATGCAGCAGCTCGACGGCGACGGTCTAACTTTTGTTCATGCCGGCGGAACTATTATTGAAAAAGAGCTGGCACCTGGAGAAACGCTGCGTGTGGATACCGGCTGTCTGGTTGCCCTTACCCAAACCGTTAACTATGATATCGAATTTGTCGGCAATGTAAAGTCGGCTATTTTCGGCGGTGAGAGTTTCTTTTTTGCCAGCCTGACCGGGCCGGGCCATGTCTGGCTGCAGTCCCTGCCTTTTTCCCGTCTGGCCGGTCGTATTTTTCAGGCTGCTCCGCAAACAGGTGGCCAGACTGTGGGCGAGGGCTCGGTTCTCGGCGGCCTTGCCTCCATGTTTGAGCGGTAAACCGGTTCCGGGACCAGGGTGGATGTTTTCCGTCCCTTTGCGTCGGCCCCACTTTCTTCGTTGACTTGCCCTGCTCTCTCAGGTAAGAGGGCAGGCAGGTTCAATCCACTTCTCCCATCAAGGTTAGGGTGTACACAATGTTGTCGCTGAGCGCAAAGAGTATCTATGGCCTTAAAGCCACTCTATATCTGGCCGAACATTTTGGCCAGGGCCGGTTGACGATTAAAGAAATAGCCACAGCCCGTGCTATTCCCAGGCAGTACCTTGAGCAGATCTTTAACCAGCTGGGCCGGGCCGAGATTATTCGCAGCGTACGTGGTAAATACGGAGGATACCAGCTGGCCCGATCTCCAGCTAAGATACCTGTTTCTGAAATAGTTACCGCACTGGAAGGGAGTATTGAACTGGCTCCCGATACAAATGAAGCTGTTGACGTGATCCATGATCTGTTAAAAGAAGCTGAACAGGCCCTGAGCGCGGTCTTTTCCTTAAGCCTTGCCGAGCTTGTTGAACTGTCGAAAAAGAAACGGCAGATCCTCAACTTTACCATATAGCCCCTCTTTTTTTTTGCCCCCTCCCCTGCCATAGTTTCACCTTTCCCGGTCAGCTCCAAAAAAAATCCTGCAAATTTTCTTGACTTTTTTGGTCCTTTGTTTAAACTTGATATACATGATCAAGTTAATCAGGTTTAAACGAGCTGAAGGTGGCCATGGCAAAAGATGCTCAGCGTTTCCTGAGTCTGGCTTCCATTGCAGCCTCAAAAAAACGTAAGCGTCTACCAGCACCCCGGCTCAGGATCAGTGAACCCGGTTACTCCTGGTGAACGGTTACCAAAAAAACAATTAGAGGAATAACAATATGCAGATAACCATAAATGGCGAAAACAAAGAGTTCGAGGCCTCATCCCTGCCCATTCTTACCCTTTTGGAAGTTGCCGAGGTCGAATCTCCGGACATGGTGTCCGTACAGGTCAACGGCAAGGTCATTGACCGAACCTTGTATGCAGATACCCGGCTTCGGGACAAGGATGAAGTTGACTTCCTGTACTTCATGGGAGGAGGAGCCTGATCATGTCGGAATTTGCCACCATCGCCGTCCACGGCGGCACAAGTAATTCCGACGCCCACGGGGCGTTACGGCCTCCGATTTATGACAGCGTGGCCTTTGAGCATCCGGATGCCAGATCCATGCAGCTTACTTTTGAGGGCAGGAAACCGGCCCATGCCTACAGCCGGATCACCAACCCGACAGTGAGTGACTTTGAACAGAGAATCAGCACCCTGTGCGGAGGGGGATTCGTGCTGGCGGTCTCTTCCGGCATGGCCGCGATCAGCAACACGATCCTTGCCCTTGCCGGAGCGGATACAAATATCGTCACCAGCAGAAACCTGTTTGGCAACACCCTGAGCCTGTTTCAGAAAACGCTTGCCCCCTGGGGCCTTGAAACCCGTTGCGTGGACATGACCGACCTCGGTGCCGTTGCGACTGCAATCGACGGTAAAACCCGGGCCGTGTTCCTGGAGACTATGACGAATCCGCAACTGGAAGTCGCCGACTGCACGGCCATTGCCGGGATCTGCCGGGACAAGAATGTACCGTTGATCATGGATAACACGGTCATGACCCCGTACCTGTTTGACTGTAAAGAGGCCGGAGTTGCAATCGAGGTGCTCTCTTCCACCAAGTATATTTCCGGGGGCGCAACCACACTGGGCGGATTGATTATCGATCACGGAACATTTGACTGGAGCAACGCTCCGCGGCTGGTTGAACGGGCGGAAAAATTTGGCCGGATGGCCCTGCTCAGCTCCCTGCGTCAGGAGGTTTATCGAAACCTTGGTGCATGCATGGCTCCCAATACGGCCTACCTTCATACACTTGGCCTGGAAACACTGAAAATGAGGATTGAAAAAAGCTGCGGCAACGCCGCTGAAATCGCGCATTTTCTCAACGATCATCCCCGGGTCCGTGATGTCCATTATCCAGGCCTTGAGAGTTCACAATTCCATGTACTCTCAAACCGGCAGTTCAAGGGGCGATATGGAGGGATTCTGACCTTTGAGCTTGACAGTCAGGAAACCTGTTTTGCCCTGATTGACGGGCTGCAGCTGATACGTCGGGCCACCAATATAAACGACAACAAATCCCTGATCATTCATCCTGCATCCACCATCTTCGCGGAATACAGTGCAGGGGAGAAAGAAGAGATGGCAATTCGACCGACCACAATCCGACTATCGGTAGGGATTGAGGAATGCGACGACATCATTGCCGATCTAGCCGACGGACTTGACGCCCTCCCCTCTATGCGGACAGGTACGAGTTCAGCGGCACGACAACAACAATATGCGTAAAAAACACCAGTTTACCTCCGGTGTCCTGGATGACACCGCCAACACGAAAAAAAATGGAAACAGGATTATGATCGATTTCACAGAAGAACAACTTGAACGCTACAGCCGTCATATACTCCTGGCCGATGTCGGAGTCGAAGGCCAGATGCGTCTTTCCTCCGCCAGGGTCTTGATTATCGGAGCCGGAGGGCTGGGGGCGCCGGTTGCCCTGTATCTGGCAGCGGCCGGGGTCGGCACCATAGGTATTGTCGACAATGACACCGTGGAAGTGAGCAACCTTCAGCGCCAGGTCTGCCATTTTCAACACAATATCGGCAAGGCCAAAGTCGAATCGGCCAGGGAAAAAATGGAGGCAATCAACCCGGACATTACCGTCATCCCCCTTGAACAATTCCTGGTGGCCGACAATATTCGGGAAATCATCCGTGACTACGACTTTGTTGTCGAAGGATCGGATAATTTTCCGACAAAATTTCTGGTCAACGACGCCTGCGTCATGGAGTCCGTTCCCTTTTCCATTGGCGGAATCCTCCGGTTTGACGGTC
>DRKH01000196.1 GCA_011051825.1 Desulfobulbus sp. | reverse complement strand
GGAGCACCCCATCTCTGCACGGTCAGGCCTGATTCACATAGGAATCACTATAGTTCACAGGCCTGACTGCACAGATATGGAGCACTCCTGAACAGTTACAGGTGGTGGTTGGGCTAGTTCTCTGCCCCTACCTGAATAGTTACAAGCAGACCAAAAAATCCACAGCCTGATGCAAGGGATATCATCGTAAATCAGGAACAGATTAGAGGCTGCGGCCAAAACGGAGAACGTTTTTCGATATTGCCACCCCGGTCTGCGGTTGATACCAGTCATGACCCTTGTCGACAAAGGGGAGAAAAACCAGGGTCGCAGTAATATCCTGCAGCCGGACTTCGGGCAGAAAGGGAAAGATTTTTTTTCGGCTGGCCGTGCTGGCCGCCAGGATCACCTTGATGGCCTGTTTCGCCTCGGATACCGGCAGAGTCACCGGGTAGAGGTTCGGTACCACATGGCCATCTTCGGGATCAAGACGCCACTGACCGAGCGTTGCCTGCCGCCCGGTGCGAAGAAATATCTTGGGCCTGAGCTTAAAGGCCGGAATCCAGTAACTCATCACCCGCTCGTGCCACTCCGGTCGTGCGACCATGGGCTGATTGGTTCGCTCGATAAAATCGGTAAAGCTGTATATATCAAGGGCGGGAATATGGGCTGAAATCTTCCAGAACCCAAGATAAAGCGCAGTGCCGCGATCACCGGCAACCATCTGCCAGCCAATCCGTTCAAGATCGCGCTGTCCAAGGGCCCAGGCCGTATCGCAGTTGCCGCAGGTCATGACCAGGCAATCCCCTTCCCCGTCCAGACTCCATCCGCAACGGGGACAGAGGGTGGGCATAAACTCCACCTGCCAGCGGGGATTAAACGGGGTTCCCCGCAGAGGCACACCGACGGCCTGCTCACGAGTCAATAAACGGTTTCCGGTTACCCCGTCCAGAATATCGGTGTCGGTCAGTTGCAGGGGCAGGTACACAAAGGAAACCGTTTCACCGATAAAGGCCCTGTGCAGAAAATGGTCGCGGTCGGCATGGGAGATGGTCTCCATTCTGGAACCGATATAGATCATATCCTTTGCCAGCGTTACAGCCTCTTGAACCGAGTGCTTTTCCCGCCGGGGAAGCACCTGAACAGCCTGTTTCAGGATAACCCGGGCCTTGGCCGTCAGGCGAAGATAGCGGCCGGAGGTCGTCGGCAGGAGCCGTTGTAACTGCATGGCCTGGGGACGGATACCAAGAGATGGCGGCAGCCCGGTCAGGTCATAGCCCTGACGGGTTGTATCCATGACTTTGTAGGTTATCCCCGCTTCATTGACCAGAAAAACATTTCCCTTAAACCGAAGATACGGGGCATAGAGCAGAGGAGTCGATGCATCAGCTCCGGAAAGGGGCGGCAGAACATATCGAAAGGCGCCGGATGACTGCATAAAGCTTTTGACTCCGCAATACGGGCAGCTCAAGAGCCGATCCGACTCGGCAATCGTTATTGGTGCCCCGCATTGGGGACACTCCTGTTCTATCCTGATATCCATGAAAAGACAGGGGCCCGGGTAGAGGGATCAGGGTTGAGGAGCAAACAAATCAACCTATCTTGCGGCCGCATTGATTACAGAAGGTTGCCCCGGGCAGATTGTTGCTATGGCAGTGGGGACAGACGGTTATGGTTGGTTTTTCATCAGCCGGGTGACCGCAGCGGGGACAGAATCCGGCCCCGGGGGATAAATTTTTGCCGCAGTTTACGCATTGTCTCATCACCACCTGCTGATGCCCGCAGTAGGGGCAGAAACGGGCATCGGCCGGAATGGAGCTTGCGCATTCCCGGCACTGAACAGTGTTTTTTCTTTCCTCGGCCTCACTGCTGCCGCCATCGGTCTGCAGATTACCAAACATTCCAGGCATCATCATGCCCATTCCCAGCCCAAGACCGGCTCCGGCCTCACCACCGGCGGTTGCGGCCTTTTCCATGGCCATGGCCGCTTTCATGCGGACAAATTTATCCATATCCTGAATCACACTTAAACGACTGCGGTCATCAATGGCCTCCTGCACATCCTGAGGCGGAGTAATAGAAGTGATATACAGACCATCCAGGGCCAGGCCGAAACGGGAAAAATCTTTAGCCAGACGCTTGCCAAGGCCTGCTGCCAGCTCATCAAAACTACCGGGCAGGTCAAAGAGGGTCTTTAATTTTTCGCCCAGAAAATCATTGAGCCGTGAAACAATAACCCGTTTCAGATATTCTTCTATCTGTTCGGTGCTGTACTTACCCATGGTGCCGGCAAGGGTGTTAATAAACAGTACCGGCTGTACCACCCGGATATTAAAAACGCCATGAGCCCGCAGGCGGACCAGACCAAGTTCGGCGTCACGAAAAGCCACCGGATCACGGGTGCCCCATTTGAGATCGGTAAACACCTTGAGGTTGACGAAATAAACCTCGGCCCGAAGTGGACTTCTCATCCCCCAGGGCGCGGACAGGATTTTGGTCAGAATCGGAATATTGCCGGTTTTCAAGGTGTGGCGCCCGGGACCAAAAGCATCACAGGCCCTGCCCTTGTAATACATGACTGCGGCCTGACTTTCCCGAACCGTCAGCTGGGCGCCGAATTTAATTTCACCGGACCCATGCTCGGGCAGTCGATGCAGCAGTTCCCGACCGGATTCATCAAACCATTCCAGGTGTTCCAATAAAATAAAATTATCAACGCCCATGGACTCTCCTCGAGTAAAATTTGCCTTGTGTATGAAACGGATTATAGTACAGGGACAGGGCAAGAATCAAAAAAAGAATCAAAAAAATGCCTGGCCGTTCAAGAACGGGTCGGCGCAACATTGTTTATCCGAAAATCGGCGCAGAGCGGTGCTGCGAGAGTATTCTTGTTACACCGCTCTGCGGTGTAACATATTTATCTCTGGTTTTAAAACAAGGTTACCAGCCCGCTCTGCGGGTAAATGAGTGCTCCATAATGAAAACGATTTTCATGGTTTGTTGTGCTCGTAAGACATGTAGGTTTAAAAAGAACGATGACAAAAAAAGACGAATGGACAGTGGAAACCGCCATGGAGATCCTCCAGCATCCAACAGTGGACAGCAAGATCTGGTCGGAGGCAGTGGAATGGCTGCTGCTCTATGGCCCGCCCGAGGTTCAGGAACTACTGCAACAGGCCTCCGGCCATGCCACCCGGGACAGCTTTCCGGATCTCACTCCGGTTGGATTCACAGCCGATGGTGAGCCCTGCTACTCCGTCGCCGAGCTGGCAAAATCACTGAACATCTCCGAACAGCAGGCGGCAGAGATACTTGCTGAAAAAGAACAGCAACATGGAATACGCCAGCTCTTTGAAGAGGAGGAAACCACTGGAATGCAATAAGAACCCAATGCCCGGGTAACGAGGCAACGCCCTTTCCCATTTTCCATATATCCGTAGCAATCGTTGCAGCGCAGTCTCTTTTCGGAAACACGACCTTGACAGCTCCTCTGCATTTTGGGATACTAAAAAGTAGAATTGTTTTTTTTGTAACCGGAACGGCTTCATTCTTAACCAGGGATTGGTACCTGTGGGGAGGGGACAGGATGCACAATGCAAGCAAAAGCAACAGGAACAATGCATTACGAAACTCCACAATAGGCGTGCTCTTTTCAGGGCTGTTGTTTTTCAGTTGCCCATACACTGTTTTCGCGGATAATCCTCCGGATCTGGACGATGACGGTATTGCCGATACGGAGGACAACTGTCCGGATACGGGAAACCCGCATCAGTATGATCTTGACGGTGACGGTATCGGCATTGTCTGTGACAATCAAAATGATCAAGACAACGACGGGGTTGCCGATGGGGAGGACAACTGCCCGGCTGTGGCCAATCCGAAGCAGTACGATCTTGACCATGATGGTATCGGCATTGTCTGCGACAACCGGAATCCTGATCAAGACAACGACGGGGTTGCCGATGGAGAGGACAACTGCCCGGCTGTGGCTAATCCGAAGCAGTACGATCTTGACCATGATGGTATTGGTATTGTCTGTGATGACGACACCATCGACGATCGAGCAGCGGTTAACAGAGCATTGTATGCAGAGACTCAGGAAACTGCGGCTCGGACTCGAGCTGTTGTTTTTGAGGCAAAGGCAATGAGGGCTCGAGAACGATATATTGCTTTTGAAGCAAATGCTATGGCGGCTCGGGAACGGGAAAAAGCGGCAGCAAGGAGACAACGGGAACAGGAAATACGTCAGAGGAATGCCCCCGGCCCCATGGTCGGCTGCGAGGGCTGCCACTCAAATATCCTGCCGGAAGTACGACAAGTTGTCGGCGCACAGGGTGATTTCGGCCGGAACTCACACCATGTCCGGGGAACCGTTGCCTCCATTGATTGCCTGGCCTGCCATTATACCGGTGACCATAGATCAGGAATCGTCAAGCTGGTGGATCCCGATCAAGGAACAGCTGTCATCTATGAATACGATCCGGCTGCTCCTGAGGAGATAGAACCGTTCTGCCTGAACTGTCATGATAGTGACGGCTCGGATGCCGGTTTAGGCACGACCCCGTTCAGCGATCAGGTGCAAGTACCCAATATCAAGGGAGTTGCGGGAAGCTTGTGGGCGGATTCCGCCCACAAAACTATAGATTATGATGTCAATGGGGCCAGGCCGATCACCTGTCTTGGCGACGGCATGGTTAACGGCTGCCATGCCAATGGACATGGTTCCGCAAATGCCAAGATCCTTGCCGCAGACAGCGAAACCACTTTAGACCGGTTCTGTTACAACTGCCATACGGAAGGCAAGGTCATGAATAATGCCCTGTCCGGCTCCACGAATGATATCGAGCAGGCCTTCAGCTCCCTGGCAAGGCATGATCTGGGAACCCCGTTTACCATTAATGGTAAGGAGTTTACCCTGCAGTGCACCTCATGCCATAATCCGCACGTTGTAACCGGCAGGCACTGGGACGTGGAACAGCATGTGTCGCCGGTAACCAGACCGGACTTCACAGCTGATCCGGTCACCAACCCCCATGCAATGGGCTCAACGCTCTGGGGTGCGGTTGCAGGCGAGAAGATGGATGACTATGCTGCTCTCGGCAGCGGCAGTGGAGGATGGTATTTCAGTGTTGCCAGGGGCCGGACTATTCAAATGGATCAGCCGGCCGTCTACCAGCCGCCCAAAACAGGAAGCTATCCGAACTTTGAATTTGACGGTAATATCCTGCCGGATTACACCTCGCTGTGTCTGGACTGCCACACCCATCGCATGGGTAATCATCCGCCGGTCAACTGGGGTCAGGGGGTGGAGTGTACCGACAACTCCGTGGATCCACCTGACCAGCGGGTGGAATGCGGTGCTCAACACGGGTTCGGAGTAGCGGGCAAACCCTATGCCATGGATACCGGGTCGACCTTTTACGGCTCCAGCGGCAATCCCGATCCAATCTTTCAGCAGTGGAATGTCCAGCGCGGTCGCGGAGCCGGACAGTTTATGCGCTGGCCCTATGATTCCGCCGAACGAAATGCCGGAATCAACTTTGTACTGTCCTGTACCGACTGTCATGAAGCCCACGGCTCCGGAATTCCGTCAATGCTGCGAGGGACAGTCAACAACGGTCCCGGCTCCAGGACGTGGAACACCATGTGCAACAACTGCCACTACTATTATGGCTATCATCATGCCGGAATGAGTTGTGCCACCGCTTCCTGTCACGAGGCCACTTCCATCCACAGAATACTACATACAACCAACAGCCCGGGCACCTACCTCTGGACGGAGCCGTCAAAACCGACGACAACCCCGGAGATACTCTCGGTCGAATCCGTGCTCGGCAGCAACGAACTCCTTGTGACCTTTACGGAGGGAGTCTTTACCAACTCCGATCAGACCGGTGCCCTGGAGATACAGGACTTTGTGCTGGTGGATCAAAACAGTGATAATCCCAAAACCATAACCGGGGTCGTCCATACGCCCGGTGAGGCCACGGCCACCGTGACCCTCGGCACCCCACTGATCTTTGACGATTTTGGTGCCGATACCCTGGCGACAGCGGGTATGTCGATCTGGAATGTTGCCGGAGCTCCTGCCGGCCCGTGGCCGGTTCCCCTGGCTTTTACCACCGATCAACCCTGCACCATATCTGCAACGAGTTTTCAGTTTAACGACCCTCCCGGCAGTGCCTATATCCTGGGTGAACACGGGGTCATGCTGGGACTGGTCAATAATCCTCCAGTTACGCTTCCGACAGGCGGGGTCTTTTACGGAGACGAAAATCAGGGCACCTCTATTGATTTTGCAAACAATACACAATGTCTGCAGGATGGAAACACGGTCACCATCGAGGCCGTATTTCTGCCGAACGCAGTCAACCTGGACTGGGAAGATACGGATGGAGACGGTGTTGATGACAATGTTGACCGGAACGCCACCTTCAGCCGGATATTTGAGCGAAAGCGAAATATCAAGATAACCTTGCTCCACGCCGACTATGCCGGAGACAATACGCCTTCACGGGCGGACAGGGCAAGGATTCAGGTAAAATATTTTGTGGAAACAGCTTCCCGGCACACCTGTCCTGATCCGCAATGGCCGGAGGACAGCTATATTGGGGATGATGTCAGGTGGCATCAAATCAATTCGCTCATCGACGAGTATCCCGTTGTCAATGATCACTGGTACAGAATGCGGGTTGTCTTTAATTCGGACAAATCAGCAGTTCCGGGCTCCACCGGCTCACCGGTCGATATCTTCCTCGACGATCTTGGCCGGGAAGGTGGTGATGAACCGGCCACGGAACTGTGGGCCGGATTCAAGAATGTTTCGGCGACCATGAATGAGAGTTCCAGCTGCCGGTGGGGGGCCCTGCCCGGCGAT
>DRKH01000195.1 GCA_011051825.1 Desulfobulbus sp. | reverse complement strand
GCAACCCGGAGTTTATATTCGCCTTTTGGCTTTCCGCGTTGCAGGTGTTCAGTATATCTTGTTCGCTTGTCGTTGTCAATGATTAATTAACTTGGCTGAATGATTTTTTTTCAGCCGCCGTTGATGTCTCACGAGCAACGAGGCGAGAATCTAACCGATCCTGAAGATGAAGTCAATCTGTTTTTCGCTGGTGTCTTCTTTTTTTTTCCATTTTGATTAACTGCCTTGATTTCAAAGAATTTTTCTTTTCTGATTGATTGGCCTTTCAGGATGTCATAATATGACATAAATATTTCCCATCTTCCCCTATCGTGAGTCTTTATGCGTAAAATGTCATCCGGCGATCATACGAAGCCGGCAGTAAACAGTGCCCTGCTTCGGCTTCTGCCAAAAGTCGACGATTGCCTCCTTGCCCTGCAACAGGAAAAGGCACTGGCCGAAATTTCTCTGAAGAGTCTGACCCGCTTGACCCGTCTCTATATAGAGCAGATTCGTCAGGAGATCCTTCACGGCGTGAAAATTCCTCCTAAAACAATGGAACGTGAATCCTTCATCGCCACAATGATCGATTTTATTCTCGATGAACAGAAGATCCGTTTTAAACGGGTCATCAACTGCACCGGAGTTATAATTCATACCAATCTTGGGCGGTCGATTCTACCGGCTCAGACGATGGACGCACTCTATGATGCCGGAGCACGATATTCCAACTTGGAGTTTGATCTTGAGACAGGTGAACGGGGCAGTCGCTACAGTCTGGTGGAAGACCTGCTCTGTGAACTAACCGGAGCAGAGGCCGGACTGGTTGTCAATAACAATGCCGCTGCCGTTCTCATCGTTCTGGAAACCCTGGCCAAAGGCAGAGAAGTTGTTGTTTCGCGAGGGCAGCTTGTCGAAATCGGCGGTTCTTTCCGGATCCCCGACATCATGAAGCGCAGCGGGGCCGAACTGGTTGAAGTCGGGGCGACGAATCGTACCCATCTGCGGGATTATGAAAATGCCGTTACCGAAAACACCGGCCTCCTGCTCAAGGTCCATTGCAGTAATTACAGGATTATCGGTTTTACCAAGGAAGTGAGCAATCAGGAGCTGGTTTCCCTGGGCAGGCAACACAACATTCCGGTGGTTGAAGATCTTGGTTCCGGCTGTCTGGTTGATCTCAGCCGGTTTGGACTAATGAAGGAACCGACGGTCCAGGAGGTTGTTGGTTCCGGTGTGGACGTGGTGACCTTCAGCGGCGACAAGCTGCTCGGTGGGCCCCAGGCCGGTATTATTGTCGGCCGCAAAAAGATTATAGATACAATTAAGAAGAATCCGTTAAATCGGGCGCTGCGGATCGATAAGTTTACCTTATCCGGCCTGGAATCGATTTTGAGGCTGTACCGTGATGAACGGAAGGCCCTGGCAGTCATTCCGACTCTTGCGATGATAGCCGCGCCGGTTGAGGTTGTTCATAAGCGGGCCGGACGACTTGTGCGTCGGCTGCGCAGAGATATAAAAGAACAGTGCCGATTTTCCATTATCGAATCTACGTCTCGGGTTGGGGGCGGGGCAATGCCTGAGCAGAATATAGCAAGCCGGTCTGTTGTTCTTGAACCTGCCCGTCTCAGCGTCAGTGAGCTGGAACGATCTCTGCGCAAACAGGATATCGCCGTGATTGGACGCATTGAAAATGACCGTTTGCTGTTGGATGTTCGGACAGTGCAGGATGATGAACTGACTTTGATTCACAAGTCTTTGCTGCAGATATTCTCATAATGAACTGGCTGATGCGACCAGAGCCGTCGGGAGATATCAGGCCTGATGACTGTATACTTCTGGCACAACTCTTTGAACATGAGGTTGAACGTCTGTTTCCACTCCCTGTAACCGTCCGTCTCTATCTTACACCCGGTGCTTCAACACCATTGGTCAAGCCGGACATCCCCGAGGCGGGCATAAAGAATATTCTTGACGCAAACACCATCGATTCAGGTCCGCACTATTGTGCCGGCAGGCTCTGCGTTCCTCTGCAGCTGGAAGGGGGGCAGGGGGCGGCCTTTTTTATCGGCAATGCGGATCCGGCTCTGTTGCAGAAATTTTCTTCCAGCTGGCTGCTTGAGTTTCAAAGCATGCTGCATCAGCATCTGCAGCTGGTCCGGCAGATCTATATTGACCCGGAAACCGGTCTGTATAATACCAGGGCTCTGGAGTTTTTTTTACAGTCTGCACCCGGGGAACAGGCTGGCTATTCCCTGTATCTTGTCAGTACATTTTTCGTTCGCCGCTCCACTGCCGGCAGCTTTCGTAAAATACAATATCTTGCCGGTTTTTTTTCGGCTATCTGTCCAGGCGTGTTGTTTTTTTTAGGTCAGGGAGTGTTTGCCGTGCTGGTTGCCGGTAATGATAGAACTCAGAGGCTTGCACTGGCCCATACGCTCCAGAAACGATTAAAACGAGAAGGCCTGCAGAGGGTTCATGTTGCCTTTGCCGGTTTTCAAAGAGGTGAGCATAACATATATCGCGATATCCGGCAGGCCCTTGTCGTTGCCGAGCGCAGGGGGCCTTACGGCCTCTGTGATACCGATGTGCTGAGAGATGCCGAGAAGCAGCCTTTTGCTCTGCCTGGTGATGACAGCCTGAAGACCTTGAAGAAGCTGTGGCGCGGTGTTGATCAGTTTGGCCTGGCGCTTTTTCAGTGTGACCGGGCGCAGGAAAAAGCGTGCTCCATTGAAGCTCTCCTTGCGCCGCTGTTATCGGATTCCGAACAACTCGTTGCTCACTCCCACGATCAGGTTTTTGTTTTTATTGCCAATGCCTCTCCATCGATCACCGAGAGTCGCATGAAGGGTGTTGCTGAAAAGATTACGGAGTCGGGCCGGACATCGGTTTCCGTCGGCGTCTGTTCTTTTCCCTGTCTTCAGTATCCTAAAACCGCCATGGTGAAAAATTGTCGCAAAGCGCTCATGCACGCGGAATTTTACGGACCGGGCAGTGTCGTTCATTTTGATTATCTCAGCCTGAATGTCAGCGGAGACTGGTATTTTGATGAAGGAGATTTCCGCCAGGCGGTTATTGAATATTCCCATGGGCTCAAGCTTCACCCGGGAGAAAGCAACCTGCTCAACAGTCTGGGGGTTGCCTTGATAGAGATGAACCGGAATCGTGCCGCAATAGCGTCTTTTACCCAGGTACTCGACAAGGATTCCGACAACTACATGGCTCTGGTCAATCTCGGCCATGCGTACCAGATGCTTGGCCGAGATGCTCTTGCGCTTGAATACTTTGAAAAGGCATTTACCGTCCAGTACCACTCGGGCATTTCAGGTACCGACATCTATCAGCAGCTCAGCCGGCTGTATTGTCGGGCAGGGCGTTACGATAAAGCTCTGCCGGTTCTTTTGCTCTGGAAGGAGGCGAAAGAAGGGAAAAAAGACTTTCTGCTCCACCGTCTGCTCGGCGAGGTTTACGCTGAAATCGGACAGGCAACCGATGCCATGAAAGCTCTCCAGCAGGCCCTGCAGCTTTACCCCCATGACCTGCTCAGCATGAGTATTCTCGGCCTGCTCTATGTGGAGCAGGGGGAGGGGGAAGATGCAGGGCTTCTCCTGCTGGAGAAGGCCATCTCCATTGATGATGGGTCAGCCGATTGCTGGTATCGTCTTTCCCGGGCTTTTCTGCATATGGGAAAGGTGAAGGCGGCCCATGATGGCGTGCGCCGGTGCCTGCAGCTGCAACGGGGACATGTTCCGGCCATGCTGCTGCTTGGGAATATTCTTCTGGCCTCGGGCAAACCCGGCCGGGCCGCAGCGGTATTTCATCGTGTGCTGGCGGCAAAAAACAGCCTGCAGGCAGAGAGAAGGTCGGCGGAAAAGGCACTTGTCGGCCTGGAAGAATTGCATTCAAACAAAAAACAGGTGAAGCAATGAGTAATCACCGTCGTTTTTCCCTGAACCGGGAAACCCAGTACTGTTTAAACAGTATGACCACAGGCGATTCCTGGCGCATGTTTCGAATTATGGCTGAATTTGTAGAAGGTTTTGACACCCTTTCCGAGATAAAGCAGGCGGTGGTAACGATTTACGGATCCGCCAGAGCCGCTGAGGATGATCCGGATTATATAAAGGCCAGAGAAATTGCCCGCAGGCTGGCCGAACATGGTTACGGTGTTGTAACCGGTGGCGGACCCGGGATTATGGAGGCGGCAAACCGGGGTGCAATTGAGGGCGAGGGACTGTCCATTGGCCTGAATATCGACCTGCCCCATGAGCAGGAGGGAAACCCCTATGTCAATCTTCCTCTTGATTTCAGGTATTTTTTTGTGCGAAAGGTCATGTTTATGAAATATTCCATGGCCTTTGTCTGCATGCCCGGCGGCCTGGGATCCCTTGATGAGTTGTTTGAATCCCTGACCCTGATTCAGACTCGGAAAATTAAACCATTTCCGATTATCCTGGTTGGTTCTTCTTTCTGGAATGGTCTGGTCGACTGGATCAAAGAACAGCTTCTGGGCACTGGTAAAATCGCTGAAGAAGATCTGTTTCTTTTTGAGGTCTTTGATGATGTTGAAGAGGTTGTACAGCATATTCGAAAAACGGTTGTTTTCTAGGAAGGAGCCTGACGTACGTTTGTTGCCTTACCCTTTCAGCCGACAGTAGAAGGTCCTTTTGAGCAGGAAGAGCGGACTGGGGGGTGATGATAATTGTTCACTGATTTTTTGCAGGGAGTTGAGTTATGGCACAGATTGATGCTTTTTTTAAGTTGATGAATGACGAAGGTGCATCGGATCTCCACATGATGTCCGGGCAGCAACCGGTTTTACGTATCCGGGGTGATATGGAACGGGTAAAGTTTAAAACGCTCGATAACGAAAGCTTGAAGAGTATGCTCTATGAGATCTGTCCAGAGGATAAAATTAAGGTTTTTGAGGAGACCGGGGACATGGATTTTGGTTATGAAATCCCCGGACTTGCCAGATACCGCTGCAATTTTTTTCAGCAGAAATATGGGATTGCCGCTGTTTTTCGTGAGATTCCCAGCGATATCCTGAGCTGTGAACAGCTTGGCCTTCCCAAGGTCATTGCAAAGCTTGCCAGCCTGCCCAAAGGCCTTGTCCTGGTAACGGGACCCACCGGTTCCGGTAAGTCGACATCCCTTGCCGCCATTGTTGATGAGGCCAATAAGACACGAAAAGACCACATCCTGACCATTGAGGATCCCATCGAGTTTGTCCACAAGAGTCAGCAGTGTGTCATTAACCATCGCGAGGTCGGTACCCATACCAAGAGTTTTACAGCGGCCCTGCGTGGCGCCCTGCGTGAGGATCCGGATATAATTCTGGTCGGTGAGCTGCGCGATCTTGAGACAATATCCCTTGCCATGGAAGCGTCCATGACCGGACATCTGGTTTTTGGAACCCTCCATACCATGAATGCCATGAAAACGGTTGATCGTATTATTGAGATTTTTCCGGCCAATCAGCAGGGGCAGGTTCGTTCGACTCTGGCAGACGCCCTGAAAGCCGTGGTCTCTCAAACACTGTTTAAGCGCATCGATGTCAAAGGGCGGGTAGCAGCACTCGAGGTCTTGATCTGTACCCCGGCCGTACGAAATCTTATTCGTGAGGCTAAAACCTATCAGATCCCCTCTGTGATGCAGACCGGGAAAAAGTACGGCATGCAGACCAT
>DRKH01000194.1 GCA_011051825.1 Desulfobulbus sp. | reverse complement strand
TCAAAATAATTTTGTCCACTGTGATACTCATCCCTATCGTATTTTGCAAGCAGTTATGAACGCCGATATCCTGATAACCGACACCCTTCTTTTCCCTGACCCCGGCAAAAAAACTCTTATTCCGGATGCCTGTGTCGCCATCCGGGGGAATCACATAATCTATGCCGGTCCCATGGCAGAGTGTACGGTTCAAGAGGCCAAGAAAAGAATAAACGGCCGGGACCGGCTTACGATGCCGGGGCTGGTCAACATGCACGGTCATGCCCCCATGACCCTGTTTCGCGGCCTGGCCGATGACCTGGAGCTCTCCGACTGGCTCAACAACCATATCTTCCCGGCAGAGGCCCGCTCCGTCAACCCGGAAATGGCCTACTGGTGCGCCGCTCTTGCCGCAGCTGAAATGATTGCTTCAGGCACCACCCTTGCTGCCGACGGCTACTTCTACGAACACGATGTGGCCCGCGCCTTTGAAGATGCGGGCCTGCGGGCGGTGGCGGCCCAGGGTATTATCGATTTCCCGGCCCCCGGCGTCCCTGATCCTGCAAAAAATATCATGGCGGCAGCAGCCTTTATCACCAGCCGGCAGCAGGAAAACGCTCTTATTCGCCCCGCCCTTTTTGCCCATTCGCCCTACACCTGCTCAAACGAGACCCTGCGGCGGGCAAAACAACTGGCCCGGGAAACCGGGGTCAAACTCTTCATCCATGTTGCGGAAACCGAGCAGGAGTTTTCCCTGATCAGTGACCCGCTGGGTTCCAGCCCGGTCAGACATCTGCAGGCCCTGGGTATTCTGGATGAAGACACCGTCTGTGTCCACTGCGTGTGGACGGATGCAGACGACCTGCAGATTCTGGCCGGACAGGGAAGCCCGGTGGTCCTCTGTCCCCAAAGCCACCTGAAACTGGCCTCGGGCATGGCCGATCTGCCGCTGATGCTTGAAACAGGTGTCCGGGTCGGTCTCGGGACCGACGGCGCTGCAAGCAACAACAGCCTGGACATGTTCCGGGAGATGGATACCTGCGCCAAGGTGCAGAAACTGCACAGGCTTGATCCGGTGGCCGTAGCGGCAACCGAAATCCTGAAAATGGCCACCGTAACCGGAGCGGCCATAAGCGGATTTCGCAACCATACAGCCACCCTGGCCGCCGGCAGCCCGGCCGACCTGATACTCATCGACCTTGCGCAGCCGCACCTGCAGCCATTGTACAATGCCGACCTGCTGGTCTATGCCGCAAGTGGTGCAGACGTCCGAACGGTCATCATTGACGGTCGGATGGTTCTGGAAGAAGGTAGACTGCTCACCCTTGACATGGACGAAATCCTGAACCAGGTCCGCTCAGCCGCGGCTCTCCACCTGACTTGATGACGGTTTTTTCGGTCATCGAATTTGCTCCATGGAGGAAGAAACATGCCGGCTACGCACAGAAAAAATCCACAGCAGGTTTTCAAAAGGCGGGCCATCTGATATACTTGTAACGAGTGAACAAAAGTACCAAAGAACGCTCCGTGTTCCAGCCAAATCGACTTCACCAACACCAACGGGTGAATCCGGTATGCATTAAAAAAAACGTAACTGTTCAGGAGCACCCCACGGAGTCTACGCTCGATATCTTCTCTCAATACGTACAGCCTAATGCCTACAGGCGATACCGGCTATGGAAAAGGTATCGCAGCATGCAGTAAACAGGCTGTAGCAGCTTGCATTTTATGGGAATAACCATGAGAAAAACAAGGTCCAGCAGCTTTTCGAACCGGTTCAGGGTCGTTTCATACGTGAGGATAATTCTTCTTGCCCTCATCGCCTTCTGCTGTGCTTTTTCCGCACAGGCCGGGGCGACGTTAGAAAACGCTGCGCCCGAAAAAGCGGTTATCCGCGCCGAAGTCGAGCCGACGGCCCGACTGACCATCTATAAAACAGTTGCCGTTCTTCCCGTGCTGGTTGACGGAAACGGTGTGGATGAACAGCTCAGCACAACCCTGTATCAAACCCTGCTTGCATTAAAGAAGTACAACCTGTTGCCCCGGGAAACCGCCAGGGCCTGGTTTGAAAAAAATGTTGCCCCGGGAACACCCTTTTCCCCGCAGCAGATCGGACATCAGGCCGGTATTGATCTGCAGGCTGGCGCGGTTCTCGTTGCCGAAGTACAGCATCAGCGGCAAATCGGAGAGATACTTGCCGGCGTTGCCGGCCATCCCATGATGAGCGGCACCTTTACTCTTATCGATACGGCAAACCGAAAAACTGTCTGGCAGCTTACGGTGTTAGAGCGCAACGCTACCAGCCCGCAGCCTGATTCCGGTGACCAGGCAGCAACGACCCTGCAACAGGCATTTAAAGTGCTGCGTGCAGAAATGATCCAAAAGGGCGATATTTTTTCCACCCAGCTTCCCCATCCCGAGGTCCTTTCAACCCAGGGCGGTATCCGTTCCGTACGGATCGTTCTCCAACCGGATCCGCCCCATATTTTTTCCAGTTATCAACTCCTCCGGGCACAGAGCGCCGATGGGGCCTTTACACCGGCCGCGCCTCCTGTTGCCAACAAGGCCCCGGTTATTCTTGTAGATACAGGACTGGAGGATGCTACCGCCTATTTTTACACCGTGATCGGCCTGACCGGTGCCGGTTTTGCCAATGTTCCCGCCCCCCCCTTCAAGGTGAACACCACCGGGCCGCCAACTCCGGTCAAAGGGTTGCATGCCGCCGGAGGAAGCCTTCGGCATATTCAGTTATACTGGGAGCCTTCGCAGGATCCGACCGTTAATGGCTACGTGCTTTTCCGCAGCCGATCGGCAACCGGCCCCTTTAAGGAAGTTGCAGTTATAAACGGCAGGGAAAAACAAACCTACATAGACAAGGGCCAGCCCAAAGGTTACAGCCGCTACGGAGAGTTGAAGGATAACAGCAGCTACTTTTACACTATCCGCACCCGAAATGTCGTCGGCATTGAAAGCAGCGATTCACGCGTGATCATGGCCACCACCATGGGACCACCGCAACCGCCGACCAACCTTCAGGCTATTGACCGGCAGCCACGGAAAATCCCGCTGGCCTGGACAGCGGCGCCCAACCCGGAAGTTGTCGGCTATGCCATCTACCGGGCGCCTCAGCCGGACGGACCATTTGTACAGATTGATTACGTCAGCGGCAGGGAACGACAGCAGTACGTGGATGACGGCAGCTGGGATCTACCGCTGGCAAGCGATACCACCTACTGGTATCGCCTGCGATCGGTCAACGTGGTCGATGTCCAGTCTCCGGACTCAATCACGGTTTCCGCCATCACCAAGGCGGCGCCGAGACCGGTCACCGGGGTCAGGGCGACCAGCGGCCTGTTCCGCCGGATTGACCTGAGCTGGCGACCGAATCCGGAACCGGACATCCAGGCCTATGAAATTTATCGCGGCACCGTCGAGGACAACATCAATACCAGGGTCGCCTCGGTCGGACCGGATCAGACCAGCTATTCCGACACTTCACGGGAGGACAGCCGGACCTACTGGTATCAGATTCGCGCCATAGATAAAGACGGCCTGCCTGGACAACGTTCGCATATCATTCAGGCAACGACAAAACACCCCCCGGTCCGGCCGACAGGATTAACAGCGGCCGTCAACGGTCGGGAAGTTCTGATATCCTGGAGAGCAAATCCTGAAAAGGATATCACCCATTATGAGATCAGTAGCGGAGGATTTCTGACCGGACTCCTCGGTACTCCGAAAGAATCCAGTTTTGTGTACCGACACGAGGAAGACCCCGGTACCGAACTGCGTTTCCAGGTCCGGGCCGTGGACAGCGACGGCTTGAAAAG
>DRKH01000193.1 GCA_011051825.1 Desulfobulbus sp. | reverse complement strand
TTTTTTACTGTTATCCTGGGTGGCCCTGATCGTTGTTTCGTATAAGGCCTCGCTGATTATCCTGAAAAAGATTGACCTGTTGTAGAATTCACGCCTCCTGCCCGGGCGACTGGTTTATCCTCCTCTCTACCGGTCGTCCGGTTTTGTGCCCCGGTATTTCGGATAATGGACCGTCTCCTGTCTTCTGTTAAAAACAGCCATATTTTAACAGCCTATCGTGAACCGCTTACCCTGCTCCTGTCATGACTGATTCTTCGCCGAAAATCCTGCTTCTTGGTTCCAATGTCAAAATTTACAACCTGCCGGTCAAGGAGGTCAGTCTGCTTGAAGAGGGCAGTCTGCCCGCCTACGGTTATAATCCAGGCGATGATATCGAGCTGCTTGCCGGTAAGGTTGCGGTGGAGAATGGACGGCTGGAGGAGTGTCTGACCTGGCTGGCCTCCTATCTGACAACCTCGGAGTTGACCCCGAAGATTCATTCCCTGGCCTACGGCTCGGAGAAGGAAGTCTATCAGATCTTTCGCAAACGAGCGATCGCTACGGCAGAAAAACGGAATTATGGCTGGTTTGTGGTCAACCAGATGCTGCCGGCCGAGGGCAGGGGAGCCGGGGACGATCCCTTTGTCATTGCCGAAAACAGTATTGATGTTATCGGCGGCAATAACGGTATCGTCCTGATCGATGATTCCGGGGTTCCGCCCCAGGTCTGTGAGGATTTGATGGCCCTGAACCCGGGCTTCTGGTGTATAGCCATTGGCATTTCCGTCGCCCACTGGCAGAAATGGGCCGGTCTGCTCAAGGACAAATTCACCCTTTTCTGTCGCTTATCCGATCTGGAAACCACCCGTATGGAGATGGATGCTTCGGTGAACTGGGAAACCATTGTTGCCATGTGTCTGCGGGCGCTGCGGACCCCGGAGGTCGGGATCTGGGATGAAAGCCGGAACAGATTCCTCTGCCACGTTATTGTTGAGATGTTTCCGCACGGTATTCTGTATGTGGGGCCGGAGGGCACGTATTTTCGTTATCGTAAAGGGTTTCTGCCGGAAAAGAGTTCTCCCCGCTATCGTGGTTCGGTTCCCTGTTATGATACCATGGTGACCTCGATGCTGACCATGGACTGCATACGCTTTAACGGCTTTGAATTTTGCCGCAACTATTTTTACGATTTTTCCAAGAGGATTCTGCTCAACTGGAAGATTCTCTATGAGCGGGGATATGCATTTAATGATGGGCTGGAATTTCCCGACCTGGATTTTTCCTCCACCTATCCGGATGGATCGCCCTGCTCGTTTCTGGAAAACAGCAGCGACCCGGCCTTTGTCGAACTGCCGGCCTTTTCCGCTGATTTTGATTCTACTCTGGAACTGGTGGCCAGCCAGACCTGGGGCGAAAAAAAGAAAAAGGCCCTGCGTACTTTTTTTCGCACCGGCCACGTCGGACAGGAGACGGGGAAAACTTCGCTGGGGTATGGCTATCTTGATACCATTGTCTCGGTCCTCCATTTTCTGAAGGAAGAGGTCAACAAGGGTACCGGCTTTGATAACCTGCCCATCTTTCAGCTCGGTCACCTGCGGACAACAGATCCGGCTGAGATTGATCCGGTGATTACCCTCCATAATGTCATGAGTTCGTACGTGTCCAAGGACTCGGTCCTGCGTCCCCTCTGTATCGGAGTGTTCGGGCCTCCCGGTTCGGGCAAGTCCTTTGCCGTCAAGCAGGTTGCCGGTGAAATTTCCAAACACCATGAAGGCAGTCCCTTTGATTTTTTTGAGTTCAATCTGACCCAGTTTGCCAGTCCCGAGGAGATCAATTCGGCCATAGATCCCATCCGGGCCTCGGTGGCCCAGGGCAAGGTGCCGATTGCATTCTGGGATGAGTTTGACTGCCGTTATGATGATAACGAATTCGGATACCTGCGCTATTTTCTTCCCTCCATGCAGGACGGGGTGACCTATGTCCATGGAATTCCCTACCATATCGGTCGGGCGATTTTTGTGTTTGCAGGCGGGGTCAAGGCAAGCTGGCAGGGGATGGAGGATCTGCTTTTTCCCGGGGATCCCCGGGATCTGCAGCTGGCCAAGACCCTGAAGATTCCGGACTTCATGAGCCGACTCAGGGTGGTGCTCGATATTGACGGCATTGAGGTACCGGAACATCTGCTCCGGGATTCGGCCACCGAGGACGAACTGGAGGAACTGCGGCGGATTCTTCTCAAGCGGGCCTTTATCATTGCCCATCAGATGCAGACCCATTGGAAAACGGCGGCTCGCAAGACTTCGGGCCTGCTGCTCCGGCTGCTGCTGGCCGACTACAAGTTCGGCGCCCGCTCGATCGAGGCGGTTATTGAGGCCAGTCGGGCTGCAGATCGTCTGGTCTACGGCCTGCCCGAGCTGATTGCCCCTTCTGCCGCCCGCATCCATGCCCAATGGCGGGTTGAACTGGAGCGGAGAATTGATATGGTTCGGAAAAACAAAGGGTTGCGGGCTGTATGGTGAAAAATATTATTATCCCCGGCAGAATGCAAACCGGTACTCTTCAGGCCGCAGGCCGCTTGTAAAATATGCGGGCTAGCCTGATCCGGCTTGGATTACCCTTGAACCAACGAGTGCCTGTCCGTACATGGTCTTTTCGCCCGATTTCTGTATCGCTACGAAAAATAAAAATGCTCACATATGCCTAATGTGCTGCACTTTTCGCTGAGCAGTCAAGCTGTCCGGCTATTTTTCCATGCTCCTTGGACTCGAACGAAAATCCTCATTTCTGGCCAGACACCAACCAGCGACGGCCGGTTTTTTTTACTGTTGACAGTGGAGAAAGGCGGCCTGCAGCATGATAGGAAAGTCGTAGCGGGCATTTTTATTCCCCCATTCCTTAAAGCCGATATTGACAAAGTCCCCCTGTTCGTCCCAGGCATCGTAACCGAATTTCCAGCCGCACCACTGTGCATTGCACAGGTATTCTTTTTGGGGTCCGTAATAGACAAAGGAGACTCCTTCGTCATCTTCCATCTGGCGGCTCTGGCCGATGAGAACCGTATCGGCACCGCGTTTTTTTGCCTCTGCTTCGAGTTGTTCCCGCATCTGTTCGCCATTCATTCCGGCAGGGAGGGTGACCAGCAGTTCGGCAAAGACCCGGCAGGGCGGAGCAGCCTGTGAGGCCAGATAAATAAAATTCACCTTGGTGGTAGGTGGATAGACCGTGCCTTTAAAGGCCGTGAGGTCGTTGTCTTTGCCGCCGCAGCCGGCAAGCAGAAAGAGGGCGCAGATGATGACGACAAGCGTTGAAGTTCTATTGTTCATGGGATTCTCCGACAGTTTTTTTCTTTACGGCTTTTTGGCCGGGAGCCGGGTGCCTTCCCTGGGTTTTTCTCCATGGGCGGCCCCGCAGGGCGGCTTCCTGGTGCAACATAATCAAAGCGGCAAAGGTTGATGTATCGTAACTATTCAGGCAGGGGCAGAGAACTGGCCCAACCACCACCTGTAACTGTTCAGGAGTGCCGCATATCTGTGCAGTCAGGTCTGTGAGCTATAGTGACTCCTATGTAAATCAGGCCTGACCGTGCAGAGAGGTAGATAAGCGCAGACTTCGAGCGTAGACTCCGTGGGGTGCTCCTGAACAGTTACGATGTATCTATCTGCCGGCAAGAGATGAACGATTATATAATCGTTTTCCGTCACCGAGTCAGGATCATAAAAAAACAGGACAACCATGAGAATGCAAGGAGAAAAACAGAAGACCGTGCAGGCGGACCTGCTTTTACTGCTTGTCGCCCTGATATGGGGTTTTGGTTTTGTAGCTCAGCGGGCGGGCATGGAGCATGTCGGGCCCTACACCTATAACGGGATTCGTTTTCTTCTGGGCGGGCTCTGTCTTCTGCCATTGACCTTCAGTACCCATCGGGACGGGCGTGCTGATATGGTCCCTGGACTCAGCCCATTGAAGGCTGGACTTCCGGCCGGGATAATCCTGTTTGCCGGAGCCTCCCTGCAACAGGTCGGTCTGTTGTACACCACCGCCGGTAAGGCAGGGTTTATTACCGGGCTGTATGTGATTTTTGTCCCTGTCTTGGGATTATTGCTTGGACAGCGAACCGGGATCGGCACCTGGATCGGCGCTCTGCTGGCCACCGCCGGTATGTATCTGCTCAGTGTTCAGGCGGATTTTTCAATAAACAGGGGTGACCTGCTGGTCTTGCTTGGTGCGGTATTCTGGGCTGTCCACGTCCTGTTGCTGGGCTATCTTTCCCCTCGTACCTGTCCGGTACGTCTGGCTATGATCCAGTTTTTGCTCTGCGGCCTGTTCAGCCTGCTGGTTGCACTGGCCATAGAGAGTACCACTGTGCAGGCCATTGCCGATGCCGCAGTCCCCATTCTCTACGGCGGCGTCTGTTCGGTCGGTATCGGGTATACCCTGCAGGTGGTTGCTCAACGCCGGGCCCATCCCGCTCATGCCGCTATTTTGCTCAGTCTGGAGGCCGTTTTTGCCGCTGTCGGCGGGTGGTGGCTGCTGGCTGAGGTCTTCTCCGTCAGAGGATTGACCGGTTGTGGATTGATGCTGGGCGGTATGCTGCTGTCGCAACTGTATCCTCTGCTGCAGACAAAAGAACCGTAATCCGATCGGCTATCATCGGCATCGCAGTTGCTCGGAATTGACGGGAGGGCCACTCGCATGTTACGGTGAAATATCATTCATTTTTTTCAGGAAATTGTATGTTGATTTATCTTGCCGCTTTTGTGGTTGTCGTTGCCGGTATCATGGCGGCAAAATCCATTCTGATTCCCTTTCTCCTGGCATTTTTTCTTGCCATTATCTGCGCTCCCCCTCTGCACTGGCTGCGGAGTAAAGGGGTTCCGGCCTTCCTTTCCATCCTGCTGCTTGTCCTGATCGTCATCCTGATGGAAATGGTGCTGGCGACGCTGATAACGTCTTCCATGGCCGAGTTTTCCAGTACCATGCCGCAGTACCAGGATCGCCTGCATATGATGCTGAGAGCTCTGATCGGCTGGCTGGAAAGACACGGTATCCAGATTACCGAACAGGTTCTCCTGGATCAGTTTGATCCGGGAAAGCTGATGAGTATTGCCGGTAACATGCTTAATAACCTCTTTGAAATGCTGACCAATACTTTTATGATCATGCTGACCTTGGTCTTCATCCTGCTGGAGGCCTCCGGCTTTACCGCCAAACTCAAGGCCATCGCCGGCACCCCTGATGTTGATATGGAAAAATACAGCCGAATCATCAAAGGTGTGAACCGATATCTGGGCCTGAAGACGGCGACCAGCCTTGCTACGGCTGTACTGGTTACCCTGGGCCTGCAGATAATCGGGGTTGATTTTGCCCTCATGTGGGGCGCACTTGCCTTCTTTCTCAATTATGTGCCCACGATCGGCTCGATCATTGCCGCTGTCCCGCCCCTCCTGCTGGCTCTGGTCCAGCTCGGTCCTGGTCCGGCAATGACAACGGCCGGTCTGTATCTGGCCGTAAACGTGGGAATAGGCAATATCCTTGAGCCACGGATTATGGGCTCCGGCGTAGGGCTCTCGCCGCTGGTTGTTTTCCTCTCCATGGCCTTCTGGGGCTGGGTACTGGGGCCGGTGGGCATGCTGCTGTCCGTACCGCTGACCATGACCCTGAAAATTGCACTTGGTTACAATGAAAAGACCCGGCATATTGCCCTGCTTCTTGGCTCAAATGGTGAGGCCGAGGCCGTTGTACAGCAACAAAACGATACCTTAACAGAGGAGAGAGTATGAAAAAAATAGAACTTGATCAAACCCGGGAATTCAATCCGCTCGGCATGAAGAGTATCATTCTGCACGATTCGGAACATTTTAAGATCCTGAATTTTAATATCATGGGCGGGTCGATCTTTCCCCTCCACAGTCATGATCTCGATGGCCAGGTCAGTATCCTGGTTATTGAAGGAGAAGGCGCCTTTCTTGCCGATAACGATGAAGTTGTCCCGGCAAAGGTGGGTGATCTGCTGGTCTGTGATATCCGGGAACCGCATGGGGTTCGGGCTGACACGGATATGCGGATCGTGGTCCACATTGCCCCGCCGATCTGAAAAGGATAGCCCGCCTGTATCCTGTGCACATTTCAGGCGGGCCAAGATCCGGAATCGGTGGCGGAATTTTTGCGGTGATCGATTATACCATAAACTAAATCTGTTCTGCTTACAGGCCGTTGGAGCCCTCGCTCACGGACGCAGGAACACGTTATGCAACCAGAGAATCAACAGGACATAACCGGTCTTTTTGGTAAAGAGGCGCTCTCTTTTTTTGAACAGGGCCGGGCAGTGGTCCTGTTGAATGGCCGCAATCGTCGACTGGGGTCATTTTTCACCTCTGAACGGGCTTTGTCGTATTTCAACATACTGTACCGGATGCTGCTCTTCAAACGGGAGTATGAGCTTGAACCGCTGTATGATGATATCTACAGTGCGGTTCTCCCGGCCCAGACCGTCCACGATGAAGAGTATGATCAGGATCGGTTCCGTAGTGATCTTGATCAACTTGCAAGCTGGAATCTGGTCGATTTTCGCATTGAAAAACAGCGGCTCCGTGGATATCGCGACAACCGTAAACGTAAGTTTCGTTATCGACTGAAAAATGAAACGGTTCATTTCCTTGAATGGTTGGAACAGCGGCTCCTGGATGATATCCATAACCGTGGTAATGATACCCGGGACCTGCTTGGTGAAATGCGGGGAAGTCTAGGTGAACTTCTTCGCCTCCTGCATCGTTTTCAACCGGAGCAGGATACCTCTGCAGAGACTGCACGACGGGTTCTGTTTCAACTGTTCAAGGCCGGTGACCTCTGTCAGGAGATTACTGCCGGACTTGCCGATTTTAACGGACAGTTGCTGTTTTTTCTGGTGAAACGTTAT
>DRKH01000192.1 GCA_011051825.1 Desulfobulbus sp. | reverse complement strand
ACTCGGGAGCAGCCGAGCCTTCGCGTCCCTCTTCGTCCGATCAGCCCGGCTCAACGAGACGGGCTGGACGATTTTTCAGCTGCTGACCTTTGATAAAAACCGGGTTGACCGTCTTCCTGCCCCGGTGCCCTGAGTGGTCTGTGTAACAGGCGTTTTCTCATTTTTTTCCCGGGGCAACTGTTCAAGCCGAGCCGCTTCCAGAGACAGCCTCCACCCGGATGGCAATAATCTTTTTCAAGAACTAGCTTACAATACAGAGCTTTTGTGGTATTTTTTTGGGGAACTGTTCAGGAACACAGACTCCGGGCGGCAAGTTGCCGTGTACTTAGTGCTACATAAGGCTTGCCGATCGTCCGCAGCAGGTCTACCCTGTGACCTCGTACCATGAATGCACGGAACAGCCTGAAAGGAGCCGCGACATGTTGAAATATTTCGAGGACTCTTTTTTACGCTGTGCTGTGACACAGCAGGCCGCCTGTGAAAAATGCGGGCTGGATTTTAACGTTTGAATTGAAGTCGGCGCACTACCGGTTCCTGGTATAATCAGTCCTCCTGGTTATGCAGCGAGTTTCTTAAAAGGATCCAAACCGAACGTACTCCATAAATGTCCCTGGCCCCATCCGGCAGGGATTGAATCATGTTCTCCGGGGAGGCAACAGATGAGTCCTGCAAAAAAGGTATTCGATAAACGGCAAGAGCGTATAAATAAGCTTAAACGGGCCTTTGCCTATAACCTTTTCTATAAACAGGGGGTCTCCACCAGGGTCGCCACGCTCAACGATTATTATCTTGCGGTGTCCTACACCCTCAGGGACCGGATGCAGCATCTCTTTGTCAACTCGGTGGAGGCCCTGCTGGAAAAAGAGTCCAAGATCGTCTGTTATATGTCGGCCGAATTCCTCATGGGGCCGCACCTCCATAACAATCTGGTCAATCTCGGGCTCTATGATGAGTTTTTCCAGGCTGCAAAGGAGAGCGGGCTTGATCTGCAGATACTCATCAACCATGAAGAGGAACCAGGTCTTGGTAACGGCGGACTGGGCCGGCTGGCCGCCTGTTATCTGGATTCGCTCTCCTCGCTGCAGATTCCGGCCATCGGCTACGGCATTCGCTATGAGTATGGAATGTTTGATCAGGAGATTGTCGATGGCTGGCAGAAAGAGCTCAGCGATCGCTGGCTTCATCCCGGTAATCCCTGGGAGATCAAAAAGGCGGACATGGCCTGTGATGTCGGGTTCGGCGGTCACACCGAAGTCTACCATGGAGAAAAAGGGCATCGAAGGATACGCTGGATTCCGGCCCGGGTGATCGTCGGTATTCCCTATGACACTCCCGTCCCGGGATATAAGGTCAACAATGTCAACTGTCTGCGACTATGGAGCGCCGAGGCCCATTCCTCTTTTGATTTTGAAGATTTTAATACCGGTGATTACTATGGTGCCGTCGAAGACAAGATACGCGCGGAAACCATAACCAAGGTGCTCTATCCCAATGATGAGCAGTTTCTGGGCAAGCGCCTGCGGCTGGAACAGCAGTACTTTTTTGTCTCCTGTTCCCTGCAGGATATGATCCGGATTCACCTGTTCATGCATGACAACCTGGATAATTTCTATGATGATTTTCAGGCTCAGCTCAATGACACCCATCCGGCGGTTGCCGTCCCGGAACTGATGCGGCTGCTGGTCGATGTCCACCTCTACGACTGGGACAAGGCCTGGGAAATCACCAAAAAGACCCTGAATTATACCAATCATACCCTGCTGCCCGAGGCCATGGAAAAATGGCAGCTTGACCTGTTCGGCAGCCTGCTGCCCAGGCACCTGGAAATTATCTATGAAATCAACCGTCGCTTTCTTGATGAAGTCCGCTTGAAGTACCCCGGTGATGACGGGCGGATCAGCCGGATGTCGATTATTGATGAATCCGGGCCGAGATATGTGCGGATGGCGAATCTGGCCTGCATCGGCTCCAAGGCCATCAACGGGGTGGCGGCCATGCATACCGAGCTGCTGCGCAAGCATACCCTGGCCGATTGGAATACCATGTATCCCGGTAAAATACGAAACATCACCAACGGTGTTACGCCCCGGCGCTGGATTGCGGTCAGTAACCCGCGCCTCACCAATCTGATTACCGAGGCCATTGGCGAACAATGGCTGACCCATCTTGACGAACTGAGAAAGCTGGAACCTCTGGCACGGGATGCCGCCTTTGTGGAGGCATGGCGCAAGGTCAAAGAGGACAACAAACAGGATGTTGCCGATATGATCCTGGAGCATGAACATATGACTGTCGATCCCAAGGTTATGTTCGACGTCCAGGTCAAACGAATTCATGAATACAAACGCCAGCATCTGAACGTGCTCCACATTCTCACCCTGTACAACCGGATCAAGGCTGACCCGGAGATCGATATTACCCCCCGTCTCTTTGTCTTCGGCGGCAAGGCGGCACCCGGCTATTTCATGGCCAAGAGAATAATCAAGCTGATCACCTCGGTTGCCCGGGTGGTGAACAACGATCCGGATGTTCGGGATCGACTCAAAGTCTTTTTTATCCCCAACTATAACGTCAAGATCGGCCATATTGTCTATCCCATGACCGACCTGTCGGAGCAGATTTCCCTGGCCGGTAAAGAGGCCTCGGGAACCGGTAACATGAAATTTTCCATGAACGGGGCTTTGACCATCGGTACCCTGGACGGGGCCAACGTCGAGATCCGCAAAGAAGTCGGGCCGGAAAATTTCCTGCTGTTCGGCCTTACTGTGGACGAGGTTATGGCACAACAGGCCGCCGGCTATCATCCCATGGACTATTATAACAGCAATGACGAGTTGAAGGCGGTTATAGATTTGATTTCCTCCGGTCATTTTTCCCACGGGGATCGGGAGCTGTTCCGGCCCATTGTCGACTCGCTGCTTTATGATGATCAGTATATGCTGTTTGCCGATTATCAGGAGTATATCGACTGTCAGCAGCGGGTCAGTGATCTCTTTAACGACAAGGATCGCTGGACCAGGATGTCGATACATAATACGGCCCGGATGGGTAAATTTTCTTCGGACCGGTCTATCATGGAGTACAGTAAAAAAATCTGGGCTGTTCAACCCTTCCCCGTTGAGCTCAAATGGAAGCGACTTCCCGACAACGGAGTACTTTTTACGCCCAGAAGGCCTGGGAAAGAGGAACAGAGACTATGACTATTGAAAACCACCCATGTGATTTCACCATTTTCGGGGTACTGGGCGACCTGTCCCGGCGTAAACTGATTCCATCGCTTTACCAGCTGGATCGGGCGGGTCTGCTCCATGACCAGACCCGCATCATCGGGGTTGCCCGCCATGAGATCAATCAGGAGGAATTTGTCGCCAAGATGCGGAACAGCCTGGAGACGTTCATCAAGGAACCCCTTGATCCGGCGGTGGTTGAACGGCTGCTGGCCAGACTGCACTATGTCCTTATCAACCTGGATGTACCTGAAGAGTACATACGGCTGGCCGAGACCATCGATCAGAACAAGCGGGTGCTGGTCAACTATTTTTCCGTGGCCCCGTTTCTCTTTGATGATATCTGCAGGGGGCTTGCCCATGCCGACATCGTCACCCCGGAGACCCGGGTGGTGCTGGAAAAACCCATAGGCCGGGATCTGGAAACCTCCCGGGAAATTAATGATACCGTAGCCCGGGTCTTTACCGAGGAACAGGTGTACCGGATCGATCATTATCTGGGCAAGGAAACGGTCATGAATCTGCTGGCCCTTCGTTTTGCCAACTCCATCTTCACCACCAACTGGGACCACAACACCATTGATCACGTCCAGATCACCGTGGCCGAAGAGGTGGGCATTGAGGGACGCTGGGGCTATTTCGACAAATCCGGCCAGCTGCGGGACATGGTCCAGAATCACCTGATGCAGATTCTGACCCTGGTCGCCATGGAGCCGCCGGTCAATATGGACGGCGATTCAATTCGTAACGAAAAATTGAAGGTTCTCAAGGCGCTGCGGCCGATAACCATTGACACCGTTGATGAGAAAACCGTACGGGGCCAGTATACGGCCGGTTTTATCAAGGGCAGGCCGGTCCCCGGATATCATGAGGAACCGGACGGCAATCCGGGTTCGACTACGGAAAGTTTTGTCGCCCTGCGGGTGGATATCGACAACTGGCGCTGGGCCGATGTACCCTTTTACCTGCGGACCGGCAAGCGGATGACCGCAAAACGTTCCGAGGTGGTTATTTATTTCAAGCGGCTGCCCCATAATATTTTCAAGGACAGTTATAAAAATCTGCCCCGCAATAAACTGGTCATCCGTCTGCAGCCCGATGAGGGGGTGGAGATCGAGATGATGAACAAGGTTCCGGGCATCGGTAAGGGGATCAAGCTCCAGAAAACACTGCTGGACTTAAGTTTTTCCGACGCCTTTAATGCCGAGCGGGTGGCCGATGCCTATGAACGGCTTATCCTGGAAACCATGATCGGCAACCAGTCCCTGTTTATCCGGCGGGACGAAGTTGAACGGGCCTGGCAGTGGATCGATTCCATCCAGGAGGCCTGGGAGAAGTCCAACGAGCCGCCCCGGAGCTATCCGGCCGGTACCTGGGGACCGGTGGCCTCGGTGGCACTGCTGGCCCGGGACGGCCGCGAGTGGGAAGAGTAACGGCAGGGGTTAGGGATTTGGGATCAGGGGCTAGAGGGAGGAGCATATGATACCGGAGGTACAAGAATTTCCAGATCGTT
>DRKH01000191.1 GCA_011051825.1 Desulfobulbus sp. | reverse complement strand
TGCTGGTGGGCGGTGCCCACCCTTACAGAGAGCTGGTTGATCTTTTTGCCACCAATCACCCGCAGGTAAGCGTAGACCGCCGGGGGCGGGCTCCTGGCGCAATCAATTGATATATCGTTGTATTCTCCTTAAATTGACGGCTATGCCCTGAACCGTACAACTGAACATCGATGACCTGGAACTGCTCGCTTTACCTTTCCGTGGCATTGACCTTCAAGACAATTGCGTATAAGCTGAAAAAAAGGGCTCTGTACAGTATCATCTGTTACAGCATTGCCGGTCAAAAGGAATTTCCATAGACCAACTGCCGAGTCCACTGATTCTTTTTATTTTCTCTCCGGCTCCTGTTCACGATATGCCCGGGTCAGGCCGGTTTAACCATAAGGATAGACTTGATGTTGCGCACAATGAATGTACTTCATCGGCAAAAAAGCCTGAAGTTCTTTATCGCCGCTTCACTCCTCGCCGTTTCCCTGGTAACATTCATTCTGGTCTACCTGTGTACCAGTGCAATTTTCCAGAAATCCCATCTCCGACAGGCGAAGAATACGGCCCAGGGTGTCTCGACCCAGGCGGTGGATTCTCTGTTACAGTTGATGGAGAACGGATGGTCGCGGCAAAAGCTCCTGCATTACTTTGACCCGATACTCAATGCCAACCCTGAAATTCCCATGCGCATAACTCTGTTACGGGCCCCGATTGTGGAAGAGCTCTTCGGTTCGCTGGAAGATGCAAAACCGCAACCCGAGATGGAGCAGGTCTTGAAATCCGGCCGGATGATTTTTAAAGAAAAGGGATATTCCGTAGAAAGAATAATTGCCATCAGGGCCAGGCAGGAGTGTCTGAGCTGCCATAAGAATGCCCGGGTAGGCGATATTTTCGGGGTTTTGAAAATCGAACAGGATCTTGGACCGGCAATCCATGCCCACCTCAAAAACCTCATGCTGCTGTTCCTTGCGCTCTCGCCCTTCCCTATCCTGCTTGCGGTGCTGATCTCCTCGTACACAACGGGGAAAATAGCAAAATCCGTTGTGGTCTTACGAGATAATATCCGAAGAATCAACAGCGTACAGGACCTCACCAATCTGGTTTTTTCCAGTGCTGAAACCGACTTTGTGGAACTCAACCAGATTTTAATGGAAGTCGACATTCTGGTATCCAAGGTTAAGGACACGGCCGTTGACAGACATCTGCTCGAATTTGAGGTCAACCTTCTTGAATCCTTTCTCATTACCTCCGATGTGGTCAGAAACTGGAAAGACCATGTCATCAGCCTGCTGGGCCATTTCAACGAGGAAATGGTCGCCTATTCGTTATTTTCCATCTTCAAATCAGGAGAAGATCAATATCAGCTGGAAATCTTCTGGAAACAGACCCCTTCTAAAACGACCTGTGAACACTTTGAACGTATAGTTCAGCAACGAATCAGAGAAGATGAACACCTGCCGTTTCTCGCCGGCATAGAGATACACCACACCATTATCAATAAAACAACATCGGAAATTAATTTTAACGAACAGGATATTGATGCACAGCTTAAGACCATTTTCCTCAACCAGCCGAAAATCGGCGGCATTGTCGGCATAGGGCTCCAATCCGGCTTATCGGACGATATTGGTGGTTCACTGGTGATAGAAGGCGTATTAACCACTCTGATGAACGTTATCGGTTCGGTCAGGGCCATCTACAACCACAACAAGGAGATGGAATACCATGCGACCCGGGATCCACTGACCGGGCTGTTCAACCAGCGGGTATTCTGGGATCTGGCCGCCAACGAGATGCACAGGGCGCGCCGCCATAATCATCCTTTTTCCCTGTTGGTCCTGGACCTGGACAACTTCAAGATGGTGAATGATCGCTACGGTCACATATTCGGCGACACCTTCCTGCAGATGCTTGCCGGAAAGATAGAACTCTTCCTGCGGGAGGGAGACATCCTGACCAGATACGGCGGCGATGAATTTGCAGTCATTCTGCCGGAAACAGACCAGGAAGAGGCCTATTCTGCGGCAGTCAGGGTACTGGACTCATTAAAGGCCATCACCCTTGAGGCCCCTGACGGATCACGCATCAAATCGACCGTTTCCATAGGACTTGCCATTTATCCCGACCATGCCGAGGAGCTCAACGCCCTGTTCATGATTGCCGACAATATGATGTATAAGGCAAAAAAGGAAGGTAAAAACAAGATACGGGTCCCAACGGGTCAAGATACGCTGAAAGCCTTTCGGGCCAAAGATGAGCAGGCCCTGTTCCTGCTCAATGTCCTTGAAAATCCGGACCAGGTGATACCCCTTTTCCAACCTATCGTGGATATCCGATCCAACTCGGCTCCCATGCATGAACTGTTGATGGGAATTCGGCAGGAGGACCATATTCTCCGCGCCAATTCATTTATCGATGTTGCCGAAAAGATGGGAATCATCAGTCAGCTGGATTTCATCGTCATAGAAAAAGCATTCAAGGAGGTCCTCAAGAAACAATATCAGGGAATGCTGTTCATTAACCTCTCACCGAATTCACTCATACTGAAAAGGTATGTTACAAGTGTGCGAAACCTTGCAGCCGAATATCGGATCAATCCGGCCAATATTGTCTTTGAGATTACCGAAAGGGATACGGTGCGAAACAGATCCCTGTTGGAAAAATTTGCCCGGGAACTGAAAGGAGAGGGATTCAAATTTGCCATTGACGACTTTGGCTCAGGTTTTTCCACCTTTCACTATTTGAAACTCTTTTCCATTGATTACATCAAGATTGAAGGAGATTTTGTCAAGAATATTCCAGGGAACAAAAAGGACAGGGCACTGGTAAAAAACATCGTTTCTCTGGCAAAAGACCTCAACATTCGAACCATAGCGGAATATATCGAAACGGCAGAGATCCTCCAGGCCGTGGAGGATATCGGGGCTGATTATGCCCAGGGCTATTTTACCGGTAAGCCCGGCCCTGAACTAAAGAATTACTGAGTCAGGCAACCGGCAATCGGGCAACGCCAGGTAGGTAAGCGAGCCTGCGAGACTCCGGGTAAGCGAGCCTGCGAGACTCCGAAGGTGCAGTGCGTAACGACTTAGCCGACAACCTCTTACTAAAAAAGGGTGTTCCCCACGGGAAACACCCTTTTGAAAAGCAGCAAAAATTTTGAAAACCAGCAAAAAAAATTATTTCGCGTTCTTTCCGTTTTCCTCCTCCTTTCGCAACCGGTCCCGTGCGGCTTTCAGTTCCTTATAGTCCTGTTCCGCCTTTTTCAAGGATTCATCCTGGCGGGCCTTGATTTCATCAACCTTGGCATCAATTTTTTCCTTCCTGATCGACATCCCCTGGGCGCCGAACAGGGTATTTGCCAGGTAGGCAAAAGAAAAAAACATCAGTTCAATATCATCTTCCCGTATCTTATCGATTGTCTCCTTATCCACTTCATACGTGTCGAGAAAGGAGCTTTCAAAGATAAACCGACGAAAGCTGTCCAGGTCCGTTGAAGCCATGAAAAACATACGCTTGGCGGCATCGGACAGCGTTGCCTGATAACCGAAGGATTTGCGCCGCATGACAAGCCGGAGCCATTCCTTATTCATTTCATCACGTTCATCAACGCCCTGGTCTGCACGCCACTCTCGAATGGTCC